>JBCCEO010000020.1:0-23176 GCA_039030255.1 Planctomycetota bacterium
GCAGAAAAGTCGAATGATCCCCGAGCCAAGATATTATTCACCGCCGCTCGTGAAGGTAATGTGACGCAAATCAAGAAGCTCCTCGATGAAGGGCTCGACGTAAATTCAGGCAACGCTTACGGAGCGACAGCATTGATGTTTGCCTGTTCGAAAGGTCAAAAAGAAGTCGTCGAGTTGCTGCTGGAGCGAGGTGCGGATCCGAATTTGAAAGATACTTTCTACTCGGCAACCGCCATGGCTTGGGCCGCAATGAAGCAACAGCAAGAAATCTCAATGACTCTGCTGAAGGCGGGCTGTAAAGATGTGGACACGGCATTGATGCTGGCTGCAATGGCAAGCAAGGCTGAGGACATCAAGATGATTCGCGAGGAGCATGAGCCCTCGATCGCCAGCTTACGCCGAGTCAAAAATATGCCCCAAATGAAAGCAGACGAGAATCTGAGGAAGCTGTTCGAAGATGTCGAAGATGCACTCGCGCAAGAATCGCCAGGCAAAGATACTGAACCTGAAACGAAGGAACCAACCTGGAAGCCAAGCGCCGAGGAATTGGAACGCTACGCGGGAAGCTATGTACTCTATCCGCAGGATGATTCTGAGATTGCGACCTTCGAGGAGAATCTCAAGCTTGCAAAAGACTCAGGTGATTGGAGCAAGCTTTCGCTTGCCCAGATCTCCGTCAACTTAGGAGCCCTTTCGATTCAACGCGATGATACCGATGCTTCGCTTACTGATGTCGAAAAGAATCAGTTCAAGTTCGCCGAATCCACTTTCGTGTTTGAAATGGATGGCGAGCAAGCAATTGCCCTAGTGGTAAAGGCTGACGAGGCGGAAACACGCTTTCGTCGCTTGGAGACTGAAAATGAAATTGCAGCTGGTAGTGCAGAGTCCTTAGCAGCCGACCTAGCAGTTTCCTCTTCGGATTGGCCTCAATTCCGAGGCCTTGGAGCTCGTGGCGTGGCAGAAGGGCAAAACCCACCAACACACTGGAATGTACCCGAGAACAAAAATGTACTTTGGAAAACCCCGGTCGAAGGTCTCGCGCACTCTTGCCCAATTATCCTGGGCGACAAGCTTTTCATTACGACGGCCATTAGCGATGAAGATCAAGCAGGACTGCGAACTGGACTTTACGGTGACGTCGATTCTGTCGAGGACAATTCGGAGCATCGCTTCGAAGTTCACTGTTACAACAAGAATGACGGCAAACTAATTTGGAAACAGCTGGCTTGCACTGCTGCTCCGAAGGTGAAACGTCACTTGAAAAGCACTCATGCGAATCCAACGCCAGCAACCGATGGCGAGTATGTGGTTGCATTCTTTGGTAGTGAAGGCTTGTATTGCTATACGGTCGATGGCGAATTCGTTTGGAAGCGAGATTTTGGATTGCTTGATAGCGGGTGGTTCTTCGATTCGAGCTTCCAGTGGGGCTTCGCAGCCTCGCCGATCATTTTCGAAGACAAGGTTTACATCCAGTGCGACATTCAGGAAGGCTCCTTTGTTGTCGCCTTGGACATTAGCACGGGCAAGGATGTTTGGCGTGTAGCGCGTGAGGAAATTCCCGCTTGGGCCACACCTAGCGTGCTGATGACGGAAACCGGACCGCAACTTGTCACGAACGCAACGAATTACGCGCGCAGCTACGATCCGAGTACCGGCGAGGAAATCTGGCGTATCGGCAAGAATTCGGAAATCGCTTGTCCAACTCCGTTCCTTGCCCACGGGTTGATCTACGTTGCCAGTGGCTACCGGCCGATTCGTCCAGTCTATGCAATTCGGCCTACCGCCAAGGGAGATATTTCCATCGAGATTGATTCGAAGAACTCACCATCAATCGCGTGGAGCAATCAACGCAGCGCGCCCTACATGACCACGCCAGTCGTTTACGGCGACTACTTTTACACTTGCAACTCCGCCGGTGTTCTCGAATGCTTGAACGCGAAGACTGGCAAACGAATCTACCGCAAACGCATTGCAACTTCTGAAGCAACAAGTTTCATCGCAGCTCTCTTGGCCGCAGACGGCCATATCTATCTGCCTTCGGAAGAAGGGATTACTTTAGTCATCAAGGCCGGTCCTGAATATGAATTGGTTGCGGAGAACCCGACGGGCGAAAGCTTGCATGCTACACCCGCAATTAGCGACGGCGTCATATACTTGCGAAGTCAAGGACATTTGATCGCGATCAAAGACGGAGCCTCAAAACGCTCCCTTGCACCCGCGACGAATGTAGATGAACGCAAGTAACGCTCTACGGCCAATCCGATTCTAGCTTCCACATGCTTTGAGTTCACAGCCACTGCCTTTATGAGTAATTCCGATTCTGAACAATCAGCCGAGTCCACCCAACCGTCCCCTTGGTATCGCCGCATCGGTCCAGGGCTTATTACGACTTGCGTTGTGATTGGCCCTGGCAGCATCATGGCTAGCTCCAGTGTTGGAGCCAACGAACAGTACTCGATGCTGTGGGTCGTGGCGGTCGCAGTTGCATTCATGATGCTATTCACGACTCTGGGTGCAAAACTTGGCGCGGTCGCGGACGATTCTCCTTGCCAATTGTTACGCAAGAAGGCTGGAGCGTGGCTAGCAGTTGCAGTTGGGATCTCCATTTTCTTTATTTCTGCCGCCTTTCAATCTGGAAACAATATTGGTGCTGCGGCTGCCTTCGAAGCCTTCGTAGATTCGAAGACTTTGGTGGCGATTCTGATTGTGGCCTTCAATGCTTTAGCTCTCGCATTCCTGTTCCTATTTCAGAATATGTACAAAATGTTAGAGCGACTGATGGCCACCTTTGTTGGAATCATGCTGGTCTGCTTCACAGTTAACCTAATCTTCTTAAAGCCGGACCTTGTCGGCATCGCCAGTGGCTTTATCCCATCGCTTGGCAAATCCGATGAAATGCTCCCGGTTCTCGGATTGATCGGAACAACGTTCGTGAGTGGCGCTGCCTTTTATCAGGCTTATTTGGTGCGGCAGAAGGGCTGGAAACCCGAAGATTTGCCAAGCGGATTGCTCGACGCCAGGATGGGTACCAGTCTCATGTTTCTGATCACCGTGATGTTGATGTCGACGGCTGCAGCTGGACTCTACACGGGTGAAAAAGTAACGCTGGCCAATCCCGTCGAAGTCGCCTCTGCTCTTGATGCAACTTTTGGATCGATGGCAAAGATTATCTTTTGCGCCGGTCTGTTCTGTGCGGCCTACTCTTCGTTTTTAATTAATTCGATGATTGGTGGATTCATGGCCGCCGATGGACTTGGGTTAGGTAGCAAGCCTGAGGAGCGGGGTCCAAAGATTTTGACCGCCGCCGTGCTGCTGATTGGCATGGGCGTTGGATTGGCCGTACTTCTCTTTGACTTTGATCGCACGCCAACCTTGCTTGCGGCTCAAGCCACAACCGTCGTTGTTTCTCCGCTTGTTGCGGGTGCACTGCTCTGGCTGACCAGTTCCAGCGACGTGATGGGGTCCTCGAAGAATCGTCCTCTCGTGCTTGCCGCAGGATGCTTAGGCCTGGCGCTCTTGATTGCGATCGCCTGCAAAACCGCATTTGTTGACTTGCCCAATAAGTTTGACAAGTATCTGTATCCTGCGCCGACTACGGCGTCAGCTCTGGATTTAACATCCACGGAGAACAATTAATGCTGCGGTGTTATGTCGCGTAGAGCCTTGCGGTTTTTAGACTGAAAGGTTTCAGCCATGACACAAAGAACAGCACTCGTTCAAACTCAAGCAGTTTGGCTAGTGCTGTTCGCCGGCTGCCTGTCTTTATTGCCCATCGCACCACCGTTGCAAATGCTTGCAATAGCATTATGTATGTATCTGTTCACCAAAACGCATCTCTTGTTGCTGGATCGTGCGGAGGGAAAGGTTCGCTCAGTTGCTGAAATATCCCTTTGGTTTGGGGCATGGCCAGGGTTAAACACGCGGTTCTTTGAAAAACAAAAGACTTCCGCAATACCCGTCGAAGAATGGCTCGCAGCAATCGCAAAAATCTGGATCGGTATCTTTTTCTTTTTGGTTGTGGCACCAATTCTCGTACCGATCCAACCTTACGTTGCATGCTGGTCTGCAATGATTGGTTTTGCGATGACGCTACACTTCGGGTTGATCCATCTCTTAGCGTTGTTTTTTCGCAAGCAAGGCCGGTCAGTCAACGCGATCATGTCGCGTCCCCTACTTGCGACAACCATCTCTGAGTTTTGGGGTAAACGTTGGAACCTTGCTTTTCGTGATTATGCGCATAGGACTTTGTTCAGCCCCGTGTCGAAGACATTCGGTCCCAAAGCCGCCCTTATCACCGGCTTCGCATTCTCAGGTCTGATTCATGAGTTTGCAATTTCGCTTCCGGCGCACGGAGGATATGGATTGCCGACGTTGTACTTTGCATTACAAGCCGCCGCGCTATTACTCGAGAAGCGGCTGAAGCATCTTGGCTTGAGCCTGAGCGGCAATCTGGCTGGAAGACTTTGGTGTACATGCTGGCTAGTGATCCCGGCACCGTTCCTTCTATTTCATGGCCCGTTTGTCAGTGAAGTTGTGCAGCCGATTGTGGAGTTTGTTGCCTATTATCTTTACGGAATACCCTATGCTTGAGATACTAATCATGATCGGCGGAGTCTTGCACCTTGGCACCTTGCTCGCAAGCGCTCAGGTACCGAAAGAGCTCCGCTTCAAGGAGGAATTGCCCAAGATCAACAATCTGATGCAGCATTGGGTCTTAACCGCCGGTGGCTACATCGTGCTGAATATTGTCGCCTTCGGAATTCTCTCGCTGACGCTTGCAGAGGAACTCACATCCGGATCGGTGCTGGCACGTGCAATCTGCGGATTCATTTCAGTGTTCTGGGGAATACGACTTGTTATCCAGCTCTTTTGGTTTGACGCAGAGCCTTACCTCAGGAATCTATTCCTGCGAGTCGGTTTTCATGCTTTAACGATTGTCTTCGCATACCACACCTTGGTTTATGGTTGGGCAGCCGCGTACTAGAAAATTGCGGTTGTTCAATCTCCTAGCAAACTATTACGAATCGTTATTATTTCCCGCGAAATATCGGAAAAACCTGCAAGGAATTGTATCCTTGGACAACAGACTCTGTATGGTTGTTTTTACACACACTTGCCCAACGTTATTGGTGATTTCAGGTGGATGTTCCGGCAATTACGATCAAAACTTCCAACCTCACGCCAAAAGGGAGGAAGCCGCGGTGGAGATTTGGATTGCGTTCGTTGCTCTTGTTGGTGACGCTTAGCGCATTTCTCTGCATAGCCGCTCTAAAGTGGGATGTTATTCTTGTTGCAATTGGCGCAGATAAAGTTCTAGTACCCTGGGGAATCGCCCAATATCGTCACCCAAAGGATATCCTTGTGGGCATTCCAAGCGTTGACGAGACAAAGGAACTGCGGGCTGAGCTGATTACGGAAGAGAACTGCCTTCAATGCCATATGCCGAGTTCAGCTTGGCTTTCATTCCCACATCCGTCGGAATTTGCCCCCGAAGCCGATGATCGAGTAGGCACAAAATAGCCGTCGACGTCAATTGCGACTTGTAGCTTGGGCAAGACAGAACTAGTGCACAATGGCTTACGGCGTTTGCCTAAGCAGGACAAACCTGAATTTGATTGCACGACTACAATAGAATCATTCATTGGCCGCCATGAATGCCCGAGCATACCTATGTGAGCCATTGATCCCCTTCGTCAACCCGTCGCATCTATTGAATCATGATTCTTATCCTAAGCGTCTTTTTATATGCAGTGGATCCTGCAGCCCAAGATACCGCTTCGAATTTCGCACTACTTCAACAGCTGCGCGAGGAGTTGCCTGCAAAACTATCGGAGGAAGCAGCCACCAAGGGAGATCCCGTTCGGGGTGCAATCCACTTTTCGCAGAAAGCAGTGAACTGCGCAACCTGTCATGCGGCGGGTCAGGCTGACCGAGTAGGTCCAGACTTAACCAAGATATCGCTTCAGGGAGAAGAACTCAGGCTGCACCTTATCGAATCCTTGCTTTACCCTTCCAAGAAGATCAAAGAAGGATATGAGTCATCTAAGATTCTCACTGTAGATGCCCAAGTTATCGCAGGCCGAATTCTTCGTGAGGAGAATAACACGCTTACGATTCGAGAAAGCTCCGCAAGCAACCGCTTAATAGAGGTATCAAAAGACGATATCGTAGCGGTTCGGCGCGACGATATCTCCGCGATGCCCGAAAACTTAGTCGACCAGCTTGAGAACAGGCAAGCTTTCCTTGATTTGCTCCAGTACCTTGAAGGAATCGCGAATTCCCGGGGAAAAGCAAGCGTTTCAGAGGGAAATCGCAAACCACTGCCGACTCGTTTGCACGGCATCGCACTGCTTGATCAATATGGCTGCGCAAACTGTCATCACGACTTACAAACGCGGGACGGAATCTTTAGCGGAGTTCCAAAGAAGACTGGCCCGGATCTATACCGAATCGCGGTAAGAACGAGCGGCAGCTATATCCGTCAATTCATCCTCGATCCGCAAAGAACAAAGCCAGGGACCAGAATGCCTGCGGCACTGCATCACCTGGATAATGTGAAGGGAAGGCAAGTTGCCGAAGCCATTACACACTACCTCGTTAGCTTGGGCCAGAAGTCCTCGCAGAGCGAAGTCGCGCCGGTTGCCTTTTCAACAGAGTCTGCTGAGCGCGGTAGAGAGGCTTTCCATCATGTCGGCTGCGTTGCTTGCCACTCGCCAAGGAATGAATCAGACCAGGAGACAATGGCGGAACAATCTGTCGCACTCGGTAGACTTGAAGCCAAATACACTTCGGCAAGCCAACTTGTCGCATTCCTCAAGGATCCACACGCTGCCAGACCTTCTGGCCGGATGCCAAATTTGGGACTGGACCACTGGGAAGCCGTTGATATCGCGAATTATCTGCTTGGGCCTCAGATCAAAACTCGTGATCCTGGGCCTTGGGTGGTCGATGTGGCCCAAGTGGAAAGTGGGCGACAGCACTTCGAAAGCTATGGCTGTTCGAACTGCCATGTAATAGAAGCACGAAAGCAGAATACGCGGCATGTTGTATTGGCAGACCTTGAAGCAGGATGCCTTGCCCCCACAGCGAGCGCAAATAAAGAAAGCAATCACCCGCGTTTCGCGCTGAAAGAAGACGAACGCGAATCGATGATCTTGGCACTCTCGTTTCGAGACTTGGAATTGGGCGATCAAGATCGAGTGCTTGTATCACTGGCTGCCTTGCGTTGCACTAGTTGCCATAGTCGCGATAGCTTTGGCGGAGTTAGCGATCTACGCGATCTGCATTTTCATACTGACAACGAGAACTTGGGGCCTCAAGGGAGATTGCCTCCTACGCTGACAAATGTCGGTGCCAAACTCAAACCGAAATGGTTGCGAGACGTCTTGGTTAATGACAAGTCAATTCGTCCTTATATGCACACAAGAATGCCGCAGTACGGTGAACAAAATTTGCAGCGTCTGATTGAACTCCTTCCGGAAATTGATGAAATCCCAGAAGTCGAGATAGCCTCTTTCGAAGACGTCAAGGAAACTCGAAAGATCGCCACGGACATGATTGGCAACCAAGGTCTGAACTGCATTGCTTGCCACACCTTTCAGGAAAAACCTGCTCAAACGATGCCTGCCGTCGACTTGACAGAAATGAGCGACCGCTTGCAACCGCAGTGGTTTCACGCTTACATGCTTGCTCCGCAGTCCTTGAGCCCTAATACCGTAATGCCGTCTTTTTGGCCGGGCGGCAAAGCGATGCGAAAGCAGTTTTTCGAAGGCGATTCGACAAAACAAATCAGTGCCATCTGGGAGTACTTGCAGGATGGCAGGCAGGCCCGTAGGCCGCGCGGTCTGATCACTGAGCCCATTCGCTTACTCGCCGGCCCGGATCGAGCGGTCATGCTCCGCCGCAGTTATCCCAATATCGGAAAGCGTGGAATCGGCGTTGGCTACAGCAACCAAGGCAACTTGGCATTTGACGCCGAACAAATGCGACTTGCCATGCTTTGGAAAGGCGATTTTGCAGATCCAGGAGGCGTTTGGCGAGGACAGGGGCACGGCACGGTTCGCCCGCTCGCTCGGCCTTCCCTCATGGTGAAAGGACCAGATTTTGATTCTTTAGAAACGCCTTGGGTTGCCGACGATGGCCGTCCGCCAGAGCATCGATTCCAAGGCTACATATTGGATAAGAACGGCCGCCCAACATTTCGCTACCGCTTTGGCAATATCGAAGTTCGTGACTACGTCGTAGATATTCCACCCAAACCCAATAGCGCTCCATCACCAGGACAAGTCCAACTGCGGCGCCACATTGAATTTGAAACTCAAACGGAACAGAACAACTTGCGCTTTCGATTGCTAAGCGGAGGTGAAGTGGAAGATCTTGGGGCGGGAATTTTCCGAGTCGGCGAGACTCGAGTGATACTTCGGTCCGACTTCGGAACTCGCCTGGAAGGTAAAGACCGAGAAAGTGAACTACAGGTTCTGATTGATGAGCTTCCACAAGGCGTAACCACCCTCGAGGTAGATTATGTACTCTGAGAAGAAATTTATAAGCGTAATATTAAAACTTCATCTTCTCCGAGTGATGACGCTTTTCTTACTTTGCGCGAGCAGCCCAATTGCCCAAGCACAGCGACTGGGCGAATACTGGGACACCGGGGAGGAGGAAGCGAAATACTATCGCATTGTTGACATTCCAATGCCCGAAGGTGAATCAGTCGAAGCCGGCAGTTTTGAGTTACTACCTAATGACGAGTTAGCCATCGGAACGCGACGAGGCGACATCCTCATTGCGAGCGGAATGTATGAAGAATTCCCTCAGCCGAAATATCGAAAATTTGCATCGGGGCTAGACGAAGTACTTGGCATGTCCTACAAGGATGGTAGCTTTTTCATCACCCAGCAAACTGAAGTCTCCAAGATTTCGGACACCGACGGCGACGGGCTAGCTGACTGCTTTGACACTCTAAGTGACGTTTGGGGATTTCGAGATTACCACGAGTTTGCCTTCGGCTCGAAGCTTGATTCTGGAGGTAATATTTGGGTCGCATTGTGCCTTTCCAAGTCATATCATAGCGATGCACCCTTCCGAGGTTGGTGCATCAAGGTTACTCCAGAAGGAGAATCCATTCCGATCTGCTCCGGCATTCGAAGCCCATGCGGCATCGGGCCAAATGAACATGGGGTGATGTTTTACGCGGAGAGCCAGGGACCTTGGAACGGCTCCTGCAGCCTCAAAGTATTGGAGCCCGGTGGATTCATGGGGCATCCGGTCAGCTTCAACTGGTATGACTTGGTCGACAGCATGGATCGCCCCAAAGTCGAACCAAACACCCGATCGCGCCTTCTGACAGAACGGAAAAGAGTCAAGGAATTGGTGCCGTACGCAGTTGTTTTTCCCTACATCAAAATGGGACGTTCGATATCAGGATTTATGGTGGATCGCAGCGGCGGAAAGTTTGGCCCTTTCGAAAACCAGATCTTCATTACGGACTTTAGCCTGAGCATCGTTATGCGAGCCACGACGGAAAAGGTCAACGGTATCTGGCAAGGGGCTTGCTATCCGTTTCGCGAAGGCCTGGCTACTGGGCTGCTGGCTTGCCAATTCACCCCGGAAGGTGACTTGATTGTAGGAGGTACGAATCGCGGTTGGCCAGTACGAGGCCCAAAGGAGTATGCATTGCAGCGCCTTGACTGGACCGGAATCACACCCTTTGAAATCCATGAAATTAACGCTCGTCCGAAGGGCTTCCGAGTTACCTTCACGAAACCCGTAGATAGGCAGAGCGCGGAAAATCCGGCAAGTTACGAAATGCAAACCTACACGCATGTCTACCAACAAGGATACGGTAGTCCTGAAGTTGACCATACGACACCAAAAGTTACGCAGGCTATAGTCTCCGAGGATGGGCTTCAAGTTGAGCTAACTGTGGCAGGCTTGGTGCAAGGCCACGTTCACGACTTCCATATGCCCGGCATCCGCTCGCAGGATTCAGAAGGCTTGGTGCACACACGTGCGTACTACACGCTGAATGAAATCCCAAGTGGTAGTCCTCGTTGAGAAGCAGCGACCGAGAAGATCCAAAACATTTCGGGATTAACTTAGCCTTGCTCGTAGAGCTTCCACGCGTTCCGATAGCTCTTCCAATGAAAGCGTCTGCAGTTGTTCGTCCGTGCTATACGCTTCACCAAGAATTTCTTCCATCGCTCGAATTCTACCGAACAACTCTCCCTTTCTAAGCCCCTCATCGATCCCTTCTTCTCGGCCTTCTTCTCGGCCTTTTTCACGGCCTTCTTCAAGACCAATTGTCTGCCCTAGTGCTCGACCTTCTCTTAAACCTTTCTCTAACGCCGCTTTTTCGGCAGCTTTAGCAGCCTCCATATTTGCGTGCTGATCACGCAAGAATTTTAAGCGGGCTTCGTAGTGCTGAAGGTCTTCAGGATCTTTAGATATCATTTCGAGAATTCCTATCGCTTTCTGCAGGGGAGGATCACCTAGGATCGTCGCGAGCTCGCTCGGATCCATGGTTTTCGCATTCGCAAGAAAATAAAGCCACTTTTCATCAGCAGGGAGATCTCTAACATTATCGCTCGACGGACCGAACTTGGGCAACTCCAGCGTGTGAAATTCCAAGTCGTTCGTAAATACCAATTCAGCTTGATCACAGCGAAGACGGAAACTGTTGTGGTAACGTGGCGAGACCCTGCGGGGAAACAAGTTCTGGCTCAGCACGCAGATACTGAAAACCGGGCGCAGCACAGAATAATGTTCGCCCTCGGCAATCTGTCGCGTATAGCTCAAGGTACTATAGTAAAGCAATCGTCGCTGCAAATTGGCCTGACGAGTCGACTGCATCTCGACGTTGAATCGCTGTCCACTGGCGTCCTTCGCTAAAATATCCAATACAACGATTTTGTCCTCCGAGCGATCCTTGCCCTGAATTGGGTTGAGAATCTCGACGGATTGAATCAGCTCTTCAGGCCGCAAAATCGCATTCAAAAAATGTATTGTCACTTCTGGATACTTGGGATTCCCTAACATCAATTTGAAAGCAAAATCAACCGTTGGATCAATTCCAAGTGCCATTGCGCTACTCTAAAGAGTCGACGAAGATATAAAACTCACTCCTAAACTAATAAACCTGACCTTTCTTGATTTCATTACAAACATTCTAAAAAAAATGTGCGTTTTATTTCTCACTGCCTGATCACAGTACGAGCACCAAACTCCGTTTCGAGACTCAGCAACACCCATGCCCGATTGCCCCTTTCCACAGCCAACAAGACTTCTGGCATTCCGAGTCATTATCTTTCTCGCTATTCTCTCCCCTGGCTCAAACACATCATTTTGTCTTGCCCAAGTCAGTTTTACCAACGACGTCGCACCGATCCTGATCGACCATTGCGTTGGCTGTCATGGTGAAGAATTGACCGAGGCTGATCTTCGGCTGGACAGCTTCGAAGCGCTGCTCAATGCAAATCTTTCTGACGCGGCCCTTACGCCCGAAGATCCTGACTCAAGCCAACTCTACACCCGACTACTGGAAGAAGATGAGGACTTGAGGATGCCCCAAGATGCAGGGCCTCTCAAAGAAGACCAAATCGAAGTCATCCGGTCATGGATTGAATCCGGAGGACGCTTCGATGCAACCTCACGATATGACCTACTGGAAGATATAGAACAGGCCAAGCAGTACTCCACGCCGCCGTCGAGCTACGCCAAGCCTATTGCAATCACCGCGCTGACTTTTGATCCAAATGAAGGAGAGTTATACGTTAGTGGAAGAAACGAAGTCACGGTTTGGACCCTAGATGGAGAACCGCTACGTCGGCTACCAAACCTCAATCGCGTCGTGTCAGCCATAGCACTACATCCCGACTCGGCATGGATCGCCGTCGCTAGCCATCAAGCTGGGAACTCAGAAATCCGCATCTTGCATCGAGAATCTGGTGATCTATTTGGTGTTCCGCTGCAGTCCACCAAACGTGTAACAAGCCTTTGCTACAACGAAAACGGCTCGCGTCTAGCAATCGGGGAAGAAAAAGGTGGCGTGCTAGTTCTTGATTTAGAAGATCAAGATAAACAGAGAATGCCCGCCGAGCACAACGCACGAGTTCGACATCTTGCGTGGGAGGACTCTGAGTTGGAGACCGCGAGCGAGAATCTTGTGATTCGCATTGATACGGAGAGCGGCAAAGTCGTCGAAGAAGCGAATCCCGCAGGACTCTTCCCTGGGACCGGAGAGGCAATCAATGGCGTGTTGGAGGACTTGGGTAAAGAAACAACGTCTTGGTGCAAGCTGCCCACTAAGCAGATCGCAATAGGTTTAGGCTCCGGAGAGGTATTACTGCTGGATGAAAAAGGAAAGATTGGAGCGCGTTTTCAGGCGTATCCTCAATAAGCAGTCACTCCAGCAGCAAATCGTAAGGTCGCGCGGTCTCGGGGACCTGCAATTCTGAGTTCCGCCTCCCGATTCTGCCGTTTCGCGGCCTAGTCGCTGATATAATTTTGCCTGTCGCTCAAAAGACCAAGACAAATCGACGGCGACCTTAGCAATCGCTCTTCTGTTCTCCTTTCGCAAAAAGGGCCTCCCATGCAGATGTCCTCGATTCCCAATACTGACTTATCTGTTTCCAAACTGTGCTTCGGCTGCTGGGGAATTATCTCTGACGCACATTGGGGAGAGCGAGAATCCGAAGACTCAGTCCGCGCGATGCAAGCCGCCATCGATACTGGCGTAAACTTCTTTGACACCGCCCCCATGTACGGACAAGGTGCCAGCGAGATTCTACTCGGTGAATTCCTTGAAGATCGCGGACTGCGTGGTGACACCATTATCGCCACCAAGATTCGCCCAGACCGAATGCGGCCCGAGCAAGTCATTCAGGAATGTGAAGAATCTCTGGAAAGATTGCAGACCGATTACATCGACTTGTACCAAACTCACTGGACGGACCGCGAAGTACCGCTCGAAGACACCTGGGAAGCAATGTGCCGCTTGCAAGAGCAGGGCAAAGTACGATTTGTCGCGGGCTGCAATATGGGAGTCGATGATCTGAATTCCGTTGGAGCCCAGAAACTACCGGTTTCCAATCAATTGCCATTCAACTTGCTCTGGCGAGCGATCGAGTTTGACATCTTGCCACGCTGCATCCAAGACGAGATTGGGGTGCTCGTTTACAGCCCGCTGCTGCATGGTATCTTAAACGGCTCCGTTGAGTCAGCCGACGACGTTCCCGAGGGTCGCGCACGAACACGACACTTTAGCTCACAACGCAAGCAGACGCGCCACGGGGAGAAGGGCTGTGAAGAGCTCACTTTTGCAACGCTAAAATCACTAAAGCATTTTGCGAATTCTGCTGGTCAAGAGCTTAGCTCGCTAGCCCTGCAATGGATTCTACACCAACCTAATGTCAGCAGTGTTATCGTTGGTGCGCGCAACGCAGATCAAGTCGAAGCCAATGTCCTCGCCTGCGATGCGAACCTTTCCGAAGACCTTGTCGCTGCGATGTCAGAGCTGACAGATAAGCTCAAATCAGCGCTCGGAGACAATCCCGACATGTGGGATGGCAGCGGCAACGGCCGGTATCGCTAGCCAATTCCCAGGTGCAGCTGCGAAGCTCGTAGATCAAAGCCTGCAGTTTTAGTTTGAATTCTACTCAAACTTACCGCTATCGCATTCGCTTAAATTCAGAGACCCAGGTCTGCTTTTCGCCGTTTTGCTCCACATAACGCATGGTATCTTTTTTGACTTCGAACGAAGCATAATCGCCGTTGGCACTTCCTTCCCATTTACCCATGCTGAGCTTTTTCCATTCGCCAGCAAACGTCACACCGGAAGAGGTGAATCCTCGCACAAGTACGGTCTTCTTATCACCATCCCACCCCGACAAGATCACGTAGTGTTCTTTTTTCCCATCCTCTCCATTGAAGAACCCCTGCTGCAATAGCGCTGTCTTGTTGTTGGTCAGTCGCACCTTCTCTTCCCCAGAGAATTTTCTTTCGCCTTCGACTCCCTCGAAAGTCCAAGCCCCAACCATACTCTTCATATGCGCTACAACATCCTTAGGAATAGAGGTTGGCTCTTGCGAGAAGCCCGGCTGAATGACCATAACCATGATGAACGCAGAAAGACAAATTCGATGCATTATTTAGCTCCTTTCGTGAAATTGAAAGTCCTCAAGAAACAACTTTGTTTGTGAGATTGTATCATTGTATCGCAACTCGCAGCTTCTCTCTGCAGCGAACGTGTTGCCGACAAAACGAGAATACCTTAAAGTGCCCGGCTCCGATGCGTATCAGATCTTCCAGCGAGCTTGCCGCAGCAAGGCCATTGGTACAGCGCTAGTCTTTTCGTACCAGACAGTCAGTAGCGAACCATCGTCCAGCTCAACCGTACTTGGGTAGCCTAAATCCCCACTGGTAGCATCGCTGGAAACTAAATAGGGCGCGTTCCATGTGACGCCTTCATCTTCACTTACCCTCGCTTGGTTGCCCAAGGGTCCGCGACGATGGCCATAGGTCATCAGAATGCGACCATCTCGGAGCCGAAGCAGGAAAGATGGCAAACCCCACACGCCAATTGTGTGCGGCACCGACCAAGTCTTCCCTCCATCGGTCGATTCCGATTGCAAGGTCTCCCGATCATTGTTCTTGTTCTGATTGCGAATATGAGCGATCAACTTGCCGCTCGGCGACTCTACCGCGTGCAACTCATGGTACTCGGCCCATGAATCGCCTTCGCGAACTGGCATATCGGCCAGCCATTGCCAAGACTGCCCATCGTCTGTGGACTGGCACACACCAACCCGCTTACTTCCCGTCCAAAGCTCCTTGCCAGCATACAGCAAACGACCATCGCTTAGTTGGATTGGCCCATGCGGGCTGTTAACGATACTGGAATAGCGACTCGACCAAGTTACACCACCGTCCGTGGAACGAATCATCCACTGCCCCAGTTCTTTCGACCGCTGCTCGTCCGAGATGCGATTGTGTGCATTCATCCAAGCCGAGTACTTCGCTTCTGGCCACGCGTCGTTCGTTCCATCACGTTCAACTGCTTGTTTCAAGTAGTAGTGCCAATATGCGTCCGATGTAAAAGTCGTCGCCAGCAACGTCCCCTTTGCCGTTTCCATGATTCCGGCATCGCGATCATCCATCGGCCCATCCAACAAAGTCCGAGGCCACGACCACGTCTGACCATCGTCTTGGGAACGCATCATCTCGACGCGCCCGAATGGGCATACATGCGCTTCGCGACCTCCTGACCAAACGAGCAGCAATTCACCACTCGATCGCCGCGTCAAAGTGGGCCAACCACAATAGAATCGCGCATCTTGGCTGATGGTCTCAATCTGCAACTCCTTTGGCTTTATCGCCGATGACTCGTCTTGTCCCAACGAGTTCTTGCTTGCTGCCAGAAAACTACAGGATGCAGCAACTCCAAAAGTTCGCCTCGATAATTTGGTGCATGGAAAAGAAGAGGAGTCGGACATGGGATTCTCGTAACGGAAGGTAGGTGAAGGAATGCCTCCCTATCATAAATGATTCTCGTGCCAAAATGGTCCTGCAGTAGGCTCCTTGCCATCCCTAGCGATGGCTATAATTGCGTCGATGCTTGGTTTGGGCTCAAGCGTTATCAACTTGGCAATTTTAGGAATCGAAAAAATGGATCGAAACGAGCTGCAGACTTTCAAGGTAGGTGTAGCCAAGTTTTGGGAATGGTTCCCAACCGTCGCTCAGCGATTCTTCGATACGATCGAAGCGGGCGACTGTGGCGAATTGGCAGAAGAAACTGGGGAAGTCATGGCGGAACTCCTGCCGCACATGGCCTGGGTTTTCGGCCCAGGAGAAGACGGCGGCCATTCCTTTACCGTCTCCGGCGAAGGGCTAATCGCCAAGCAGTTGCTGGCCGACTACTGGCAAAAACAAGCCGTTGAGCTACCCGGCTGGACCTTTTACGCTGCGCGTCAAGGCAGCCCACTTGAGGAGTTACGCGGTATGGCCATCGCGATTGGCGAACAGGAGAGTGTTGATAGCGATAGCTTCATGATTCAAACCAATGTCGTCGACGAACATGAAGCCATCGACATCGTCGCATGGCATCCACTGCTTGAGAAAATTCCTGAAGAACATCATCCCCAGATTCTATTCTTGCTCTTGGACGAAGCATTAGGAGAGTTCGGAACACAGACTTGGATCGGTAACATTGAGATCGAGCCGATTCCCGAGGGCGCAGAACATGTACGAAGCTTGACGCAACTGCCCGAATACATCAAGTCCGTTCACAAGTATCACGGTTGGGAGAAACTTGATCCGCCCGAAACGATTTCCGTCTATGAACTCACGCAGCAGTCGCCAGGGCCGCGTGGCGACACCATTGTGGGCAGCAGCACAATCCCAGGAATCATCAGCGAGTACGTAGCACGCGGAGGAAAACTCGAAGAGGACCCATTGGAAGACACCGGAGCAGAACTCGCTTACATATCCATGGATACGAGCCAGTTTCCCGATGGAAACCAAGCCGAAGTGCGTGGCAATATGGAAGATGCCATCGAAGCGGCACTTGAGGAAGAACTCAGCGGACGTGTTCTCGGCGGAGCCTTTGGAACCGAAAAGTCCTATATCGACTTACTGCTTTTTGATGGCGACAATTCTCGAGAGATCGTTCAGAGACAAATGACGGAGCTCCAACTGCGCAGCGCGAAGTTACATCCTTTGCGATAGATGCGCGTATTTCGAAAACCAACGGCGAGAAAGACGTGCCGCTTCCCGCCGCCGGATTGCTTCAATCTTTAGTAGCTGCTGATACAAAGATCCTTCAGTGTGATAGACCAACTCTTCCGCCGAGGCGTTTCCGCACTGGCAAAATCTACGATCTCCTCGGCAGCCACCGAGACAACCAAGTTGATCAAGTTGCGAGCAAGCGGATAATCGCAGAGATCTTCTTCTGAATCCTCGGGCACCATATAGTCCGCATTCCATACGACTTCCCCATAGCCCTCGAACAAGCCGGCGTGCAGGCAAGGCATATCGCTCGCGCAGTGCTCAAACAAGACACCACGCGACTGATGATTATCGAAAACGTCGACCACCAAATCAGCTCCGCGCAGCAGTTTATGCACGTTGGTTGAAGTCAAACGCTTGTGGATGGCTTCAATCTCTGTTTCCACTTCGCGAAAGATAATACTTCGCGCGGCGTTGACTTTGAGTGCACCGATGTCATCAAAACCGTAAATCTGGGTCCCTAGATTGGGCTCTTCGACCCGATCATCGTCGATCAATCGAATGCTTCCGAATCCTTGACGTGCCAGAATCTCGATCAAGTTACTTCCAAGCGCACCGGCACCTGCGATTACGACGTGGAAATCCTGCAACTTTTGCAAAGTCGATGAGCCACGGAATTCCGCTTCGCGGGAGAATTTTTTCATGAGGAGTTTTTCCTATTAACTAGCTTTGGTTCTTAGTCACCCTCCAATTGTGGAGGTTCGGAGCCCTAGCGACGGGGAGGCTCTTTTGGCTCTTCCCTCTTGCCTAATAAACACATGCTCGCACCAAACAAGAAAGAACCTCCCCGAGCTGTCGCTCGCCCCTCCGCAAGCAGAGGGTTGCTTGGCGAACTTCGCCAAGACTAGGGCTACACGTGAAAAATCTCACCGCGATTCTGGCCTTCGGCGATAACGCCAACCAGACTCTGCAGATCAAAGTCACGGTCCATTCCTTCTAAACAAATCCCTGCCGACTGAACGGCAAGCGTCGACTTGTCGACAGTCGAATGATGACTTTCACCATTAACGACGTACATCACCGTGAACTTATCTCCCACCTCGCGATGCGAAATGTACTGACCACCGCCACGCTTGAGCGCTTCGCTAATGCGATCCTCGTCGGGATCTCGCATTTCCGCCAATAGACGTCGATGCAACTTACGATAAACTTCCATCTCGGCTTTAGTGCATTCACTCAGCTGCAGTTGCTCTGGCTTGGTCAACTTCTGTAGCTGCTCGCGCAAGTGACGTGCTACGCGCAGCGACACACGCGAATCTCGCCTCTCGAACCAGCACACGTGGCCATCAAAGCGGGCAACAATAGTTTCAAACCTTTCACACTCGCCGACCAGCTGAATGGGAACGAGATTTTGACTGCCCTGCTTCGATTGACGCTCCGACTGGTTGGCTGGAAGACCGAGCCAGTGAGTCTTGTCGCCGCCGACTTGATGCGAAAGCACGAAACGCACGCTGGGAAAGAGCTTTAAGTATTCGCTCTTCTCACGCATTGTCGGAGAGCGAATCCACTTTGCGGCCCTTGGGGAAAGTGGCTGGAAGACGCCCCAGCCCTCAAAACCGGCCGGCTCCGCCACACTTAGCGACATCACCACGCCAGCGATTCGAACTTGCACATTGCCACCGCGCAGCACAGGACTCAAGAACTGCGTTTTGGTTAAACCGCGTTCTTCCGAAGCAAGCTTTTGAAATAGGCGGTGGTTGGTTCGTCTCTTCATTTCTCAATGCTCAATCGAAGAAACCACGACGATTTGCTCGCCGTGGTTTCACAAAACTCCAAACTCAATAGTCCTTGGTTATTCAAGCAGCCTTAAATTCAAGCAGCCTTTCTGTCCGGCAGCGGAAAACTCATGATCTCCAAGAGCAGCTCTAGCCGCGATGGGCGCGTCAAGAACTGAACTAAGTTTGGAAGTGAGTAGTAATCCCCGTTGAATTGATATGCATCAAAGGGAATCTTGTGCTGTGCACACTGGCTTTCCAAAGTTTCTGACATGTAATCGCCCACTTTCACGAACACCACGTGTGGCAACACCTTCATTTCTTGCTGGTACTGCTGCAACGCTGGGATGAAATGTGGCGATGAGTTTTCGGACTCGTCGGTCACCATCACAATCTGCTCTACTGCCTGTCCGCGTCGTCGCAAAATGTCAATGGCGACACCGCAGGAAGTACATCCACCGGAACGAATCCCTGCGAAGGACTTCTCCCAAGCTACAAGTTCATCCGTTGCAGCGTGCGGGATTTCATACGTGATGCCATCGAAGGCGTATACGTACAAATCGGAGTCCATAACAGTTGAAACCAACGAGGCGATTCGCTTGCCGACTTCAATCGAACTGTCCATCGAAGCGGACTTGTCTACAAGCAAAGCCGTTGAACGCTTGATGCGCCCCTGTGACTTCACTTGCTTGTCAGCGACCTGCTCCAACTTCACGCGGAGGTCATCACTCACGCCCGAAGCCTTAGCAGCTTCGATGGACTTCAGCGCAGCCACTCGCTTGCCCTGCTGAGCTTCTTCCAATCGGTCCGCGATCAAAGCCTTGAGGTCAGGATTGTCCATGACGCCACGCTTGCGCAGCGAACCCATGTTATTGATCAGCTCCTGATCACTCATCACTTCAACGAGCGCGAACATGACGGTTGGAGTCATAGCTGAAACGACCGTCGACGCCACGCGATAAGGAATCTTGTGCTCGATGATTGCAGCAGCTTGTTCCGTCGGATCCTTGGCCCCGCGCAGCTTCTTCACTGCAGCGAGTCGAGATCCTTCAGGAGGCTGTTCATCAAACAGGATTTCCTGTGCGCGATCCGATGGTTCAATGTGCAGCACAGCGTACAGACGCTTCAAGTACTTGCGGGCCGTCAACACGGAGCTATCAAACCATTCTGTATTCTCTTCGCGTTCCCGAAGGTAACGAGTCACTTCCGTTTTCACACTTCGCGGCACGTTCTTGAACAAACCGAATTCTTCGGTGATTTTCACCGATTCCTGCGACTTGCGATCGCTCAACTGACGCGTTCGCTTACGGCCGTGAATGTAGTCAACAACGCGTGCAACTTGGTAAGGAGGCAGTTCACGCAGCAAGGCCAAACCGACTTGGCGATGTCCTTCAAAGTCGGAAAGCACCAAGTTGATTACAAACATTTCCTTGTGGTCGCGCACTTCACCGTGCATCGAGTACCAAGCGGCCAAGCGTACGTAGAACAAAGGATCCGAGTCCCGCATTTCCACGTGCGCGTCGTACACTCGAGACAACTCGCGGTGCGGAGTTGTCAACAACGAGTTCAAAATCTGGACGCGTCGATCCTGCTCGGCTGTTTGCCGATTGCTACCAGTTCGGGTTCGCGTTGAAGTTCTTTGAATCATGTTTGCAACAATCCTCCATCAATAGAAACGCAGAGGTCCTCCAGTTTGCGAACCGGAGGAGCCCCAAAATGCAGATTGGACGGCAAAGCGACGAAGCGCTTGCCTCTCGCCGCTTGAAACGTGTGTTTGTTAGATTCTGCGATTGCACAGCCTTAGGTGGTCGCAAAAAACGAGCACCCAGGCTTGTCGCGTCGATTAGCCGAATACGGCTTGCGGTCGCAGAGTCAGATCGCCGGTGCGCCCGTTACGATCAACCACGTAAGAATGAAACTTTCGGTCGGACAAGCCGAGGCGTGATGCCACAGCTCGTTTGACTTGGCGGTCCGAAGTATTCTTGCCAAGATCCAATTCATGCAATGAGAAGTCGAGGGACTGGCCATCGAATCGAACGTGTACTTTCATCGAACACTCTCCTTCATTGAGTTACGAATTGGTGAAAATAGTGAAGGCGTTTGTCCAAGTCATAAAAACTGTCTGATAACACAGCGTGAAATGCTGCTGGCGTCCACCGCCAGAACCATCTTTGGTGGTCACAGGAATTGAACCTGTCATGTTTGTAAGTTTTTAAAGTAGGGGACAAAGGACTCCACAAGTATCAAGTGAATTTTGCCTCGTCTAAGTCAGAAGACGGTTTTTGGGTACATGTTGGAATCGAACCAACAACACCTAGATTCTGCTATCTAGTGCTCTACCATTTGAGCTAATGTTTGTAACGTCTCAATGTTGGAGACGAGGCAAGTCGACGGGGTAGGACTCGAACCTACATCACGCGGAGTTTCAATCCGATGCTATACCAATTGTTTGTATGCTTTCAGGGTAGGGGACAGCCCAAAGTGAACTATCCAAGTTGCTAAAGCCGTAGAACTTATTTAGCTACCCGCCGATTTATGCTTAATAAGAGAAAAACAAACTGGAATGGTTCACCAATTTCCAAAAAAATCGGCTTGAGTTCCAATCTGCTGACTCGACTCTCGTTTTAAGTTGCCAAGCATCGACTAGGATGGAGAAACTTCGTCAAATGATTTTGGAAGTGGGAGAACGAGCCAACGGTTAGTTGGTTGTCCATCTCACTATGATATTGGGTAAGGATCACCAAGTTTCTACAACGATCTAGCACACTAATTTCCAATTGAAATGAGAAAAACGCTAGCCAATCTGCTGACGAATTTGTTAACAAACCTGCGAAGGATGCTGAGCCCATTGCACTTGTGCCATCGTCTAGCGGCTGTACCGAAGCATTTCTCGCGCAATCGTCAAAGCATGGTCTGGGGCTCCATTGGATTGAGCTTGCTCTGCCTCCTTGGTGTGTCTGTATTTGCTCAAATCGGCGGTTGGCCTGGAAGTGGACGAGGACAAGGCTACGGCAGAGGTGGTTATGGCGGCGGCTTCGGCGGGCGAGGATTTCGAGGTAACGATCGGTTCTACGACCGAAGTCAGCACGTAACCTGGGAAATCAATGAGGATCATCGCGAAGACGTCTTCACCTTTGCCCGCGTCGAATTCGATTCCAACGGACCCTTCGGATGGTGGGATCGCTGGAACAACGACTTTCCAGATGCTGACATCAACTTTTCACTTCGGATGCAACAACTTACGACCTTTCAAGTCAATCCGGACCCAGCAGTTGTAAGACTCACCGAACCCGAGCTATTCGATTACCCCTTTCTTTACTTCGCTGGTGTTCAGTACATGTCATTGAGCACGGCTGAGCAGGAAGCATTTCGTCGTTACCTCGAGAACGGCGGCTTCTTCATGATGGACGACCTCTGGGGGCTAACGAGTCGCGACAATGTGCTGGCACAGATGAAGCAAGTATTACCCTGGGCAGACCCCGTCGAACTTAGCATCGAGCATCCCGTTTTTCACGCCGTTTACGATATGAAAAAGCTTCCCCAAGTCACCGACTATTTGACTTGGAGCAACGGCTACACCTACGAAGTGTCCCACGAAGGCAAAGCTGGAGACGGAAAGCCACATTTCCTTGCTTACTTCGACCAGAACCGGAGGATGGTGGGCATTGTCTGCCACAACAATGACATTGGCGACGGATGGGAAAGGGAAGGGGAACACCCCGAGTTCTTCAGGCTCTTCTCGGTAAAGCACTCCTACCCATTTGGAATCAATATCATCAGTTATGCTATGTCGAATTGAGCCCGCTGGTCAAACTAGACCGGATGGCGCCGTTTCAACCAAACTTGTAGCGGTTCCATCGACTCCCAATCGGGCTCATTCTGTACTCCATAACCTGGGGCGTGCAAGCTAGTGCAATCAATACTGCCATCCCGGATCTTTAGAAAGCCTTCTCCGCCGCGTTGTTCGTAAAGATCTGGATGAGCGGCAAGCACTGCTTTCTTTTCCGACTCGGGTAACATCGAAAGACCAAAGTTGTAGTGGTGACCGTTGCGTTCGCAATGCGTGATGCCCAAGCTACCAACACTGACCAAATCTTGGTGCAACGGAACGATCGGAAGGTTTTGCAAGTCTTCTCCACTCATGATCACATGCCTACCATCCAATGATTCTTGAGCCAGCAATCCAAGGTTGGCAAGCGACTTAAAAAACCCCTTGCAGTTCTTATGGGACGTTCCTGAGTAGCCGATTTCAAGAGCTCGTCGACAAGCGTCCAGCGTGCCGTCGGATTCATCGATCACCACCGGCTTGCGATCCACGCAACGCCGCATCCAAGATTCAGTCCTTGGCTCGAGTGCGGCACTTCGCGCGAGCGGTTGTTCGATAAAGGAGACGTGCTGGTAGAGTCCCAAATTCTCACGTTCGAGTCGTTCGATAAATCGAAACAGCTGCTCCGCGTCCTGGTAAGCTTCGTTGGCGCCCAGGGTGACCTCAGGTTGCCGCTCGTGAGGCATGATTTCCCACAACCTATTTAGGCGTTTCAAATCGGAATCGGGGTCGCCTGAGATTTTAACTTTGAAGTAACGAATCCCCTGCTGCTGGATGTAATCGGAAAGCGTCTCGGGCAATCCATCGTCTAGTCTTTTTCCGCCCGGCCAATCCTCATCGGTCAACGGATCGA
>JBCCEO010000021.1:0-23000 GCA_039030255.1 Planctomycetota bacterium
AACCGCGTATGTCCGCGGAAACATTGACCGGCAAACTTGTCCTAGCGGGTCACGGAATCATGGGCCAAGGCTTTTTTGAAACGGAAGCCAGCCTCAATTCTGCTGACTTAAATCTGTTGCTGCGGGATCTGGGCGCTGAATCCACTACGACCGCGGAAGCAGTTTGCGATGCTCAGATCAGCCTACAAGGGCTACTTTGGGACCCCAAAACCTATCGCGGCGATGGCAGAGTTCAACTGAGCGAGGCCAAGTTATACGAGCTGCCGTTTATGATTCGGTTGATGAATGCTGCTTCCGTGTCCGCCCAGGAAGGCTCAGCTTTTCAGACTGCCACCATTGATTTTCAGTTCGACGGTGATCACATCCCGCTGCAGGTATACTGCTCAGGCGATGTACTTCGCTTGAAAGGCGAGGGCTGGACCAATTTGCGTCGAGAGCTTGAACTGGATCTGTACAGTTATGTTGGTAGCCGTTTCCCTGGCAATCGAGTCGTTTCGCCACTACTGCAAGAGTCACGGTTCGCAACACTGATGCTTATTGAAGTCACCGGTACGCTGAACAATCCAATCATGAATCCACGCGTTTTTCCGCAACTCGAGGCCACGATGCAACAGGTATTCCCCGAGCTTGCCAACCGCCCAGCAATCCTTCCCTGGCGTAAGTAATCCCATGGATGTTTCTTCAAGTCATGCACTTAGCAACCCTTTTACCGCTCCGACGGCTCTTTCGGGCGACAAACAAAAACCGCAAGTGGAGCGGACGGAACTGAAACCGAGCCAGGATGTGTTGCAGATTGAAGGGAGCGCAGCCATCGACGCGGATCGCGGACCCGCAGGCGACACCTTACACTCCAACCCCCAACGCCAGGAAGACAGCTCACAATCTGTCGCACGTCATGACGCTGGGGAAAATGGCAGCCCCGGCTGTGAAGGCATCGATCTCGTGGGTTAGAGCCAGAGACATACCGGACTCGACGCGCGAAGTCGAGTTGGTAATATTGAGACCGTCGCAAATGAGGATTGAGCTCTTGCGCAAAGACGCGAGATTGGTTGCTTTGAAATAGACTCGAAATGAAATTCACAAAGATGCACGGCGCGGGCAACGACTACGTGTACGTTGACTGCTTTCATGAAGATACACCCGAAAACCCAGCCAAACTGGCCGTGGAGGTTTCAGATCGTCGATTCGGAGTCGGCGCCGACGGACTCATTTTGATTGAGCCTACGGACCAAGCCGATGCTAGGATGCGGATGTTCAACGCGGACGGCAGTGAAGCGGAGATGTGCGGCAATGGAATCCGCTGTGTGGCTAAGTACGTTTACGACCACGACATTTGCCAACGCAAGTTGATGAGCATTTTGACCGGAAACGGCGTGCTCGACTTAACCTTGGAGACAATCGACGGTAAGGCCGAATTGGTTACCGTGGACATGGGCAAACCAGGCCTTGAGCCAGAGACCATTCCAACCACACTTGCCAACGTACCCGCAATTCAACAGGAGTTTGAGTTTGACGGTCAAAAACTGAACGTCACCTGTGTCTCTATGGGCAATCCTCATTGCGTCATTTTTGTACCTGAGGCCTCCGACGCACTCGTACACGGCCTTGGACCAAAAATCGAAAACGACCCACGATTTCCCGAACGCACCAACGTCGAATTTGTGGAAGTGATTTCCCGGACGGAATTGAAGCAGAGGACCTGGGAACGGGGTTCTGGAGAAACATGGGCCTGCGGGACAGGTGCCAGTGCGGTTTGCGTCGCTGGCGTGCTTTGCGGCAGAACCGAGCGCGAAGTCCTAATTCATCTGAAGGGCGGTGACTTGAATCAAAAATGGGACGAAGACACCGGACATGTATTCATGACCGGCGGAGCAGTGGAAGTTTTTCACGGCGAGTGGTAAAGCTATGGTGAAGTTGCAAGTCAAGACGCGAACGATGCTTCGCAAGTTGAAACCGCCGCAATTCTTTTGGCGTGCCGCAGGACTTGGAAGCATCCAGATGCTAAACAGCCTATATGCCACGCTCAACTATCGCTGTTTCCTGCATGAGCCCAGTGCAGACCCCGCTTCTCCCGACTTCAACTCACCGGCCATCTTTGTGTTCTGGCACGAGTACCTGCCAATTCCAGTTTACTTGCGTCCTCATGCTCGATTGGCCATGCTTGTCAGTCAACACCAAGACGCAGAGATTCTCTCCCAAGTCGCTCGTTTCGCTGGGCTGGAAACAGTTCGTGGCTCCACAAATCGCGGAGGAAGCGCGGCATTAAAAGAAATCATCTCTGGAGGTCGCGGAACTTCACTGGCGATCACACCCGATGGACCGCGCGGCCCTAGACGCAAATTGGCTCAAGGGTGCATCTACCTGTCCAGTCGCCTTCAAATCCCCATCATTGCACTAGGCATGGGCTACGATCGACCGTGGCGGAACAAAAAATCCTGGGATCAGTTTGCAATTCCTAAGCCATTTTCTCGTTGCAGAGCCGTTCTAGGACCACGAATACAAGTTCCGTCCAATTTAGATCGAATCCAGATAGAAAACTATCGTGCTTGGATCGAAGCGCAATTGAACGAATTGACTTGCAAGGCAGAGCAGTGGGCGGCAAGAGAAATTTCCGTTCCTAACAGCCGAACTCTGACTCGACTACCTCCTCAATGCAGAGACTTTGGGCCTGCGACAACAGAAGCTATTCAGGCCCTTGAAGAGAACGATTCGCCGATAGAGAATAACGACGAAAGAGAGCTTCGCATCGCGAGTTAGTGTGATCCATTCGCCAAGTAAGGCAAAGCAGCATTTGAGCCTCACCCTATGGTCCACGACAACTATGCCAATCCGCATTCAAGCGAAACTCTAGGCAGTCGCAAAGACAAGCCGCTAACAATCAGTCAATTAAATTGGCTGGTGAAAAACATACTCGAAAACTCCGTTCCAAGGATTTGGATCGAGGGTGAAGTAACCGACTTAAGCCGGCCTTCCAGTGGGCACATGTATTTCGGGTTGAAGGACTCACAAAGTCAGATTCGCGCGGTAATTTGGCGTTCGGCGGCCCAACGCCTGCAATTTGATCTCAAAGACGGCATGTCGATCATCGCCTCCGGTACCGTCGAGGTATATCCACCGCGAGGCAGCTATCAGCTCATTGTTGATCGCGTTGAGACCAAAGGCGAAGGGCCACTGCAGGTCGCATTTCGGCAACTGCACAGCAAACTCAAGGCCCAGGGCCTATTCGATGCGGAACGAAAGAAGCCGCTGCCGAAGTTTCCAAAACGCATTGGTTTTGTGACCAGTCCTTCAGGCGCGGCCATGCACGACTTTTTGGAAGCGAGTCGTCAGATGTGGAACGACTACTCCCTGTGGATAATGCCAGCTCGGGTACAGGGCGAGCAAGCAGCTTCCGATATCGCGAGCGCAATTCGTCTCGCTCAAAAAATCGTTCCCGAACTCGACTTGTTGATCGTGGGGCGAGGTGGTGGAAGTATGGAAGACTTGTGGTGCTTTAACGATGAAAAAGTCGTTCGTGCCATAAGTAACTCAAGAATTCCAACGATTTCCGCCGTTGGACATGAAATCGACGTCACACTAAGTGACTTAACCGCCGATGCCCGCGCACTTACGCCAACGCACGCAGCACAAATAGCCTTGCCAAATCGATTGGACCTAGGAACGAAAATTGATAGCATGGCTAGCCGAGTTGCCAACCTTCTTGAGACTCGAGTTGGGCAATTGCGTCAACGGTTGAAGGGACTGGCTGATCGCGGCATTCTTGCACGGCCTCACGAGCTGCATAAAACCAGGACGCAACGAATTGACGAATTAGAGGCAGCTGGGCGCAAAGCAATTTGGCGGTTGCTGCAATCCAAACAAGAAGCATTGGCAATTCTTGCCCGAGCTACCGAGGCATTGTCGCCACTAAATGTCCTGAGCCGAGGCTACAGCTTGACTCAAGAAGCCGAATCCGGAAAAACTCTGTATGGGACCGATGATCTCGAAGTTGGACAAGCCTTAAAAACAATGCTGGCCAACGGCTCCTTTGAGTCCATCGTCAAGACCGTCTATTCAGAAGACGATCCGTAATTTCCGCCTGCAATCTAAATCGATTACGCCGCGAAAAAGCGGCCTGCAATTGCACGCCGCTTTCGCGAAATTTGATACGGCCAACGGCCGCGTTTTCGAAAACCAAACTCTATTTCTCTTTCGCTCTGTATCGGACTTCTGACTTGTAGTAGGGATTCTCTAGTACAAGCGGTCCAACTGGTTTTTTCACCATTTCCGAAGACTTGGGAGCGGAGCCACCTTGAGGGATTTCGATTACAAGTGGACGCGGCAAACGGTCATCATCGATCATGACTGGAGCGTAGCCTGGATTTGCCGAGAGTTGTGGCCAGCTCGCATAGGGACTGACACCGAAGGGACGAGCGTAGCGTTGTCCATAGTACACAGGTGGATGCAGCGCAAAATAAGGCACATTGTGGTTGTAGCTGGTCGAACCAGCGCTGCTGGCGTTGTATCCAAATAGATATGCCAACCCAAGTCCACCCAAGCCATCATGGGCTTTGGCAGGTGCGCTCACAGCCAAAAGCAGGAGAGCCGCAAGTATGATTTTCTGAAGTCGCATTGTTGAAAGCCTGATGTAAATCTCGTGGATACGGGACAGCATGCAGCTGCAATAGTCCCAAAAACTGAAGCAGATTCCCGGCGTCGCTTGCACATGGATTTCTCCCAATCGACGGAGACGCCTCTATCTCACGCTAATTGGCAACGCCCCCAGGTCAAGCAATAGCATGTGCTGCCTTGAACAATTCAATTACGATTGTCGTTCCTGCCGATAAAATGGATTATTAGGCAATCTATTCGAAACCGAATGTAACCCTTTCCAGTAACACTTACATGAATGAGTCGCTCACCATCCGACTGAAGCAGCAAGCCGAAGAGTACGGCTTTGTGCTCCATGGTGTCGCGGCCGCGGCTGAGCCTGGACGACTAGACGCCTTTTACGACTGGCTAGATTCTGGGATGAATGCCCAAATGACCTATTTGGAGACTCGCCGGGAAGCTTATCGTCACCCCAACTCCATCGTAGACGGCTGTAGAAGCCTTCTCATGCTAGGGCTTCCCTATGGATCACAAGAACGCAACGATACATCGCGAGAGGAGAACTACCAATCGACCAAGGGCCAAGTTGCTCGATATGCTCGTAGCCAACATGACTATCACGATGTCATCCACGGTCGCCTAAAAAAACTGAAGAAATGGCTTGAAGCGGAAGTACCGTCTGCCAAAGTCCGCGGCGTCGTGGATACGGCTCCACTCTTGGAACGGGAGTTTGCCGAAGTCGCAGGCTTAGGATGGGTAGGCAAAAACACTTTGCTAATCAACCGAAAATGGGGCAGCTACTTCTTCCTGGCGGCCCTCCTTACTGATGTTGAACTCCAGCCTGATCCAGGCTACTTGAAAAACCACTGTGGAAACTGCACTGCATGCCTAACTTCCTGCCCGACTGGGGCATTTCCAGAGCCCTACGTCCTAGATGCAAACCGTTGCGTCAGTTATCAAACGATAGAAAACCGCGAGCAAATCGACGAAGACTTGCGTGGCCATCTTTCCGAATGGATCTTTGGTTGTGACATTTGCCAGGAAGTATGCCCGTGGAATCGCAAGAGTCAACCGGGCGACCCCGAACTAGACCACGTGCATTCGGAGTTTGAAATTAGCGAGTTGCTGACACTTGACGAGGAAGAATTCCGTGAGCGATTTCGCAAAACGCCGTTTTGGCGACCGCGACGGAGAGGCCTGCTTCGAAACGCAATCCTCTTGGCGGGCAACAAAAGAAGCCACTCGAGCCTACCAAGATTGCGGAACCTACTTGCGGACGAAGAGCCCATGCTACGAATGACGGCTGCCTGGGCGATCATGCAGATTCGGGCAAGCGATTGGGAAAAAGATCTGCGTCATGCATTGCGGCGAGAGCAAGACGCCGAGGTACGAGACAAGATAGAACACTACCTAGCATCAAAACAGCCGAACTCGTAGCCCCGAGCTGCGCGCATCATCACTATTTCTTCGCCTTGGACCAATCCTTCCGCTGCCGGCTACTCAGAATACCAAGTTTCTTGCGATATTTCGTGATCGTTCTTCGAGCAATTGGAAGACCATGCTTGGCGAGTTCTTTAACTAAATCATCATCGCTAAACGGCTTCGTCTTATCTTCTCCGTCGATCAACTCCGTGAGCTTGATGCGAATCGTTTCCCAAGCCACATCCTCGCCATCTTCGCTGCGTTTTCCGTGCACGAAAAACCTCTTCAGCGGAAAAATGCCACGGGGCGTTTGAATCCACTTATCGTCCACGGCTCTTGAAATCGTGGTGACGTGCACTTTTACCTTGTCGGCAATCTGTTGCATCTTGAGCGGTTCAATATGCTCCGGGCCGTCGTCTAGAAACTTCTTTTGATGGTCGACAATTTGCTGAGCGACCTTCTTCACAGTCGAACGGCGTTGCTCAATCGCGTCAATCAGCCAGTTTGCGGACTCGATCTTCTTGCGGATGAACTCCTTCTCTTCCTGAGTTGCATTCGGGTCGGCCAACCGTTGTCGGTAGTATTCGCTAATCCGCAGGCTTGGCACGCGATCATCCTCCAGACGCACGGCGTATTTACCCTCTGCGTCTAATTCGACGACAACGTCTGGTGAAACAATCTGGACATGCGTCGATAAGAAAGCCGCCCCTGGTTTAGGATTCAAATGCTGGAATTCTTGGCGGGCTTCTTGAATCGTCTCAATGGAGATCCCAGTTTTTTTCTCTATTTGCGGTAGTCGATTCTCGGCGAGATCTTCCAAGTGGTCCGTTATAAGAACGGTCAATTCTTCATAGTGATTGACATCTGGCTTAAGTTGATTCATCAAGCACTCGCTCAATGATCTCGCCGCGATTCCGACTGGCTCTAAACTCTGCACTAGAGCCAAGGCTTCTTCGGCACTCTGAAACTCCTCCTCACCCGCTTCTTGTGAAAGTAAATCTCGAAGACTCGACTTGAAATAACCGCCATCGCGAGCGTCCAACGTCGAAATAATCCTTTCTGCAATTTGCTCAACTGTCGAATCGAGTTCCAGTTCTGCCAGTTGATGCAGCAGGTAATCGTTTAATGACTCAGGCCGCTCCATCGCATTGGCCATCAAATCATGTTGGCGATCCTGTGCTTCCTGTTGGCGATTCACGGACGGTTTGAAGTCGTCAAAAGTATTTGGCATCTCGCCATCCATATTGGCAAGTCGCTCAAAGTCCTCCGTATTCGACTGATTATCCTGAACGACTAACTCCGTTTCGTTCTCTGTTGGCTGATTTGGATCGTCTTTCTCGGAAGTCTCTCGCGCAACTTCGTCCTCTTCGACTTCCAGCATTGGATTTTCATTGATGGCTTGCTCCACTCGTTCCTGCAGAGCCATCACAGGTAGCTGGAGTATCTCCATCGACTGGATCATTTTTGGCGCCAGCTTATGCGTCTGAATCTGGCGTGCGTGTTGTCCAAAAGATAACCGCATGGTTGGTTTGCTTATCCTATTTACAAATCCAATATTGAAACGAATCCCAACCGCGCAATCGCTTGCGCTGATACTTGTATGAACTGCTTCAAAAGCGGCTTACGAAAGTAGGAGGGACGTAGCCTCTCGCCGCTTATTGATTCGGTCCTTTCCGAATTTTATCACCAAATTAGACTTTGGCCTGCCTGAAATCACAAAAAGGGCACGGCATTTGCCGTTGATTCGCCCGTAAGTTGCGGATTCTCAAGGCGTTTCTCAGGCTCTGCAGTCCGGCGGATTGCCTCCGGATTTCTTTCGACACCTGGGGATTTTCGAGCATTGAGGCAGCAAAAGCTACATTTTTTGCCGACCGCTCATTGCATCAGCCAAGATTTCACGATTCGTATGCTCGAGAACGCTACCCGTCGTGATTCCTCGTGCAAGACGCGTTACACGGACGGGAAATTCTGCTAGTTGGTTGGTAATAAAAAGAGCCGAGCCATCACCCTCGACGGTGGGATTGGTGGCCATAATGACTTCGACGAAATTCCCGCGCCGCACTCGCTCCACCAAGCTATCAATCGTTAATTGCTCCGGCCCTATTCCTTCGAGCGGGGCAATTCGTCCAAGTAGGACGTGATAATGCCCTTTGAAGACGGCTGCCTGTTCGATGGCCATGAGGTCGCGCGGCTGCTCAACAATACACAGTTTCGTTTCGTCCCGATTGGGGTCGCTACAGATCGAGCAGAGTTCAGATTCAGCCAGATTGAAACACGCGGAGCAGTAGCAGACCTTTTCCCGCACATCGCGTATTGCCTCGGAGAGAGCCAAAGCTTCGCCCTTGCTAACTCGCAGAAGGTGATAAGCCAAGCGTTCGGCCGATTTCTTCCCAATCCCTGGTAATCGACCAAGTCGATCGATCAAGTTGGAGACTGATTGTGAGTTTTCGCTCATGTTCAATGCCACTAAGTTCAGCGCTCAGTGGATCACCTCTTACTGCAAACTGGAGAGTGCATCGTCCAGTCCGGGTAGATCAATTCCACCAGTCGCGTCACGCATTTTTTCAACGCTAAGCCTACGGACTTCCGCCAGAGCTTCGTTGAGTGCCGCAGGCACAAGCTCTTCGATCAACTCCACATCATTCTTCTCTATCAGTTCTGGCGCAATACGAAGTTTTTTCACTTCCCCGATACCAGAAACTTCTACTTGCACCATATCGCCACCAGCGCTACCGGAGACGATCTCCTTGGCTAAGCTCTCACGCATTTCCTTCGCTTTTTCACCCATCTGACTGGCATTCTTCAGTAGCTGAGCAAATCCATTGAGATTCTTAAACATGCTTTCTCCTTTTCAATTTGTCTTCAAAACTAAAGTTGACTTGTTCCACTTGGAAACGAGCGTTTTTCACACTGGTCTCCACGACCGTTTTAGGACTTAGCTGCCCCACTTGTGGCAGCACTGGAAGGACCTGCAACGTTTGTTGCTTTCGGTGGATCGACCCTTAGAATTTCTCCCTCTAGCACTTCGCAAAGCTTCTTGACGTAAGGGTCGTTTGAAATTTCTCGAAGCCTTTGGGCGCGTTGAGCCGTTTTGGAAACCGGTTGCGCTTGCTGCTTTATTTCTGCCCGTTCAGCTTGAAAAGTCAAGGCAACCGAGCGACCAACTTCAAGCTCGACCGCTTTGAGTAACTCTGTTTTTTTCTCAGGCTGTTCGCAAAACTCCTTGATTGCAACACGACCTGGTGGAAAGGTTACCTTCCAATGCTGGCTGTCTACGGCCTCAACAGCGGACGCCATGGAAGCATAATCCACAAGCATTCCATCAATCGACGTAATCGCCTTGCGCCATTGTTGCATCGCGAATGAATCCGAAGCTACCTCAGGTTCTTTAGCTGCGGACGTGGCAGAAGCAGATTCGCTATTTTCCGACGCCTTCGGTGCGTTGCCCGCACTCTTTACTTCCGAAGCGGTAACTTTCGGATTGCGGATCGCTTGCTCAGAGGCACTAGCATGTCTATCAGATTCATCTTTTTCAGATCCGACTTCGCGTTTAGGAGTATTCTCAACGCCTTTGTCTGTCTGGGACGCTTTAGCGGGAAGCGAGCTGAATTCCTGAGGAGGTGCAGGGGGCGAGGCAGCTACTGCAGCATCAACGTTTTTTTTTTGCGGAGCCCTTGCTGGGCTGCTCGGCTTGGCAAGCTGCCCAGACTCCAGCTTTTCAAGCAATGCTGGAATGGAAGCGATGTTCTCTAGGTCACAGATCTGAACGAGTGCTACTTCCAATAAAGTTACCGCTGAGATGCTCGAACGCATCCGTACCAGTGATTCATCCAATATTTGGACGGCCGAAAGAATCGTTTGCAGGCCCCAGACCTCGGTCATTTCTTTCATTTTGCCATGGCTAACTGGGTTCGCCAGTTTCAGCAAGTCCGGACCGCCACCAATGGCAACGGCCATTAGATCACGCAGATATCCCAACAATTGCTCGGCAAGTTGCCCAGCATCAGCTCCCTCTCTCACCGCTTCATCGACCAGTGTTAGGACTTGTAGACGATCTTTCTCAATCAAGGTTTCGACAAAGCCTTGCAATCGACTTTCATCAGCGGTCCCGAGTAGTTCATGCACCTGTTCTACCGAGATCCGATCAACGGAAAAACTCATGACTTGCTCAAGCAGAGATTGACTATCTCGCATCGAACCGGCAGCCCGTCGTGCGAGTAGAGCTAATGCTTCTTCATCCGCCTCGTAGCCTTCGCACTCAGAAATTTCTTTCAATCGCGATTGAATTGCCTCGAGCTGCACAGGCGCAAAATCGAACCGCTGGCAGCGTGAAAGCACGGTAATCGGAATCTTGTCCGGATCAGTCGTGCAAAAAATGAACTTAACGTGGGGAGGTGGCTCTTCAAGCGTTTTCAACAGAGCGTTGAAGGCTTGATTGGTGAGCATATGTACTTCGTCAATGATATAAATCTTGTATGTGGAACGGCTGGGACGAACATTCACGTTAGCCCGCAGTTGGCGTATCTCTTCAATCCCTCGATTGCTCGCACCGTCAATCTCGATGACGTCTATATCTTCGCCCGAGTCGATAGCGGCAGCGACATCAGCGGCCAAAGTTGGATCTGTATTCGCCGCGATGTTTAGGGCTTTGGCAAAGATTCTTGCGGTTGAAGTCTTTCCAACTCCGCGAGCCCCGGTGAAAAGATAAGCATGCCCCACGCGGCCCGATTCGATGGCTCTATTAAGCGCTTGGGCAATATGGTCTTGCCCTATGAGTTCATCAAAGTTCTTGGGCCGGTATCGACGAGCAACAACGGTGTAGCCTGTGCCTGCTACATCAAGTTCACCCTGATCTTCCATTTTGCCCCTTATGCGCTTTGCACAACCTGCGAGGTTCGCACCATTGTGTTCTTAGCGAACGCCACCGAAAACGATTCCATTGAGAAAGGAATTCTAGGCGGAAGGTGGGAGAAAAGAAACCGCCAGCATCTTGCAAGGCGTCAGAAGTATGAGTAGCTCTGGGGGCGTTTGCATTGTGCCTATCCACAAACGCCCGGCTGGAAATGCTTGAACTTTTAAAAGGAAAAGACTGCCCGCCAGAGGCTCTCGCACAAGAGTACCCCGCTTATGGCTGCTACAATTAAGTCCTGACCAGATTCACGGCTCCCCCTCGCGAGAGCCACTGCCAGACAGTGCTATTCCTGATGAGCTAATTGCCCTAATCTTAGTGAAAGTTTGCCCGCTGAATAGCGGTAATCTTCATTAGGACCTTCGTCCTCTGGAGCGACCTCTCCCACGGCCATCTCCGCGGCGATTATTCTCACTCCGGCGGTGGTTTTCCGTGTTTGCCTCAACGAGCGGATCGAGTGCGTCAGCCCAAGTAGGGATATTGCGGTGTTTTGTTTCCGCAACATCCTCTTCGTCTGGCTCGACAGATTCCTCACGTGGGGAGTTCGAACGAGCGCGTTCGTCCTGGCCGCGGCGACGCCTACGTTTTGGTCGGCGCTCCTCACTCGAATCATCCTCTTCATCACGCGCACTACGTCGTCTTGCCTGAACTGGCTCGTCTTCTTCGTCTTCTTCCTGACGTCGACGAGCTCTTGGCTCCTCTTGTGAAGCTTCTTCATTACCGGGACGTCTTCCGCGTCGTCGCCGACGATTCGACCTACGCTCTACTTCTTTCGAATCGTCATCTGCAAATTCTTCATTGTCTGAATAGTTCTTGGTTGTAGATTCCTCTTCAGCTGAATCCTCCCAATCATCCTTTGGCTCAGGAGCCTTTTCGGCTCGGCCCTCACTGCGGCCACGACCACGACGTCGCCTTCTCCCACGTCTTGCGGACCCTTCCTCTGGTTCTTCCTCAGCGGCGGGCGCGGGCTTGCGAAAGGACAAAGATATCTCATCATCCCCTTCTTCATCAGGCTGATACTGTTCTTCTTCGCTTTCGTCTTTACGACCTAGCGGCTCATCATATTCATCTTCCCAATCAACGTCATTGACCACGCGCTTCGAGGATTTTGCGTCGAGATCCTTGCGAGGAGCGTCGGCGAACATAGCTTCCAAAGCAGGATTGGCTTCAGGCTGTTCATCGTCTTCACCGAAGATCGATAAACTTACCTCCGGGCTCTCGCTCTCATCTTCCCGCGCATCATCGGAATCCAACAAATCGTTTGCGGCATCTTCAGTCTGCGTCTCGATTGTTTCGTCCAACTTCGCTTCGGAACTTTCTGGCTCGTCCAACTCTTCGCCGGACGTCTCAGGTTCCTCGGAATCGCCGCCGCCCAGACTGAACATGTTGGCTAGTCTTTCCCACGAAGATTTTCGCTTGGGCTTTTTCGCAGACTTGGCTTCCGATGCAGTCGACTGCCTCTTCGGCGCAGGACGAACTGCTTGAACAATCTCCGCATCCGAATCATCGGCGCCGGACGTCACTTCTTCGGACTGCGGTTGATTGCGAAAACGACGAAAAGAAAGTTCGGCATCGGGGCCTAAATCGGGCTCGGTTGCCACATCCTCAGTATCTTCATTTCCTTCATCTTCCGCTTCATTGATGAGTGTCTTTTCTTCCTCAACGTCCGCTTCAGACGCTTCGTCCACAACCTCGAGATTGGTAATTTCGATGGCTGGCTCGTCCGTCAAGTCACTATCGAATTCTGCTGACTCAGGGTTCTCCATAGTGCCTTCCTGCGCAGCCTCAATAGTCACCTCGTCTTGAGGGAGAGTGTCAGCTGCTTTTTCCTCGACCTTCTTTTCAGGCAGGGGATCTAGTCCTGGAGCACCAAGACGATCCGCCAAGGACTTCCAATGGTCCGACATAGTTTTCTCGTTCTCTTTATTTGCTTTTTGGGGCGGAGTAATCGAGCGGAGCTGTTTTTTCCGCTTCTTGCCTGCTTACTATCCCTTAGTGATAGTAATAATGTTGCGCTATTGGCCCGATGTGCTCCGCGTCGCACAAGAGTGGCGATCGCTCCGAGCAACCACCCCTGCGGAGGGGATAGTGAAGGTGAGTGGAAACGGAATCGGTTTACCTCAACCACCCTCCGACGCAGGAAGATTATAGCTTTCAGCCCCCTTTCTGAAAGACGAAAGCGGGCCTCGAAACATGCTTCTTGATGGGGATTGAACTCTGAAATAGATGAAATATCGGCAGAAACCGATATCTAGGAGATCTTGCTTAGTTTGGTCACTCGTCCAGTTCCCACCCACTCCGCAACGAAAATACTGCCATCGGCCGCAAAGCAGGCATCATGCGGATGGACGAATTTGCCAGTTTGCCACTGACCTTCGTCACGTCGAATCGTCTTTTTCTTGTCGGCAGAAATCCGTTCCACGTCCGATCCCAATTGTGCTACCACGTTGTTGTCTCGATCTAGTATCGAGACGCGCGCGACCAATTCTGGAACTAACAGTAAATCGCCTTGAGAATCAACGTTCGCTGGAAGCCCAAATCCACCGATAGTGTCAATGTAGGAACCATCCAAGTTGAATCGTTGCAAAGTATCGTGAGCTCGATCGGTAATGACGACAAGGGGTTTTTCGCCTCGATTATCAATCCACAGACCGTGTGGCGTATTGAAAGTCCCATTGCCTTTTCCCGGACCTCCAAAACAATCGAGCCAGTTTCCATGCTTGTCGTATCGGTGTATGAAGAAAGCGCCATAGCCATCGGCCAACAAAAATCCGCCATCAGGTAAGAACGCGAAGTTCGTGGGCATGAACCGATCTCTGCCCCAGATCTTTTTCGGTCGAGCGGCTTCCCCCTCGGCGTACTTGCCACTTTGCATCGGTGCAAATCTTTGCCATACCACTTCGCCGTTAAGCGTAAGCTTGGCAAAGCACTTTACATTCTGGTATGCGGCGACGTACAGGAATTCTTCACCGTCTTCCTCACGTACTTCGATACCATGGCCACCGCCCTGAAACTGTTCGCCGAAGGCGCGAACAAACTTGCCTTTAGCGTCGAATACGAAAATGGAAGGATGGTCTGTGAGATCGGCTCTTCCTTCATGAATTACATATAGATTCTGGGCCTGATCCACAGCTACGTTGTGAGTCGTTTGCCAGCTGTACTGTTCGGGCAGCTGCGGCCAATGATGCTCAACTCGAAACTGATGTTCACCCTCGCCGATTACCGACTCGCGGTTTGCACTTCCTGCAAAGGCACTCGCGGCGGAAACATGTGGAGTTCCCAAAGCTGTTCTCGAAGTGCATAGAGCGGCCCCCGCCGTTGCAAGCTTCACGAATGTTCGTCTATTGGTGCCGCTCTTTTGAACACCATTGTCCACAGTCATCGTTCTACCCCTTACAGGTTTTTCCTTGGATATTATTTTGCCGTTTGCATAATCACACGTTGCAGATCCTGTCAAACTAGTTTCAATATCGATTCGCACACTCGATTCTTGGTCTGCAGGTGGAAAGTGTGGTTGGCAATGCTCACCGATTAGAGCCGCGACCACATCCTAACACCAATTCCATGTTCGCCCCCAACTGCGAGTGCGAATTTGAACGATGATTATTCGAAAAGCGGAAGCAGTTGAGCTGCTGAGGCGTTGAAGAGGCATTCTCACTTCAGAATGCTCTCTGCTGAGGGCGAAATGAAAGCACTTGTCAAAAGCAAATCTCAGCCAGGTCTGTGGCTTGAAGATGTTCCGATTCCCCAAGTGGGCATCAATGACGTCTTGATTGAAATTGACCGAACGGGAATATGCGGAACCGACCTGCACATTTTCAAGTGGGACAAATGGGCTCAAGCCACCATCCCTGTACCGATGACGGTGGGTCACGAATTTGTTGGCCGGATCGTAGAGACGGGCTCCAACGTCAAGGATTTTTCAATTGGCGATGTCGTCAGTGGAGAAGGGCATTTAGTTTGCGGCCGCTGCCGAAACTGCATGGCGGGGCGGCGTCACTATTGCAATGACACCCGAGGCATCGGAGTCAACAGTCCGGGCGCATTTGCTGAGTACCTTGCCTTGCCCATGACCAACGTGTGGCTACATGCGCAAGACATTGATCCAGATATCGCCGCCCTGTTTGATCCGCTCGGAAACGCCGTTCACACCGCATTGTCCTTCCCGGTACTTGGCGAAGACGTTTTGATCACTGGAGCAGGACCCATTGGATGCATGGCAGCAGCCGTGGCCAAACACGCTGGGGCCCGCTTTGTTGTCGTCACCGACGTAAATCCCTGGCGACTTGAGCTCGCAAAGAAACTTGGGGCAACTCGAGTCGTTGACGTGCGAAGCGAGAAAATCGCCGACGTACAACAAGAACTTGGGATGTCGGAAGGATTCGACGTAGGGCTTGAAATGTCTGGGAACGCCGATGCATTCCGAAGCATGATTGAAAACTTAGCCCACGGAGGAAAAATCGCTTTGCTCGGAATCCCCTCCGAAGACATCGCCATCGATTGGAATCAAGTCGTCTTCAATATGCTCACCATCAAAGGCATATATGGTCGTGAAATGTATGAAACCTGGTACAAGATGACGGTCATGATTCAAGGCGGGCTCGAAATCAATCCAGTCATTACCAACCGTTATCATTTCACCGACTTTCAAGCTGGTTTTGACGCCATGGCAACAGGCATGACTGGCAAGTCCATATTGTATTGGAGGGATCATCCACCTAATGATGATCACGCAAGCTAGCTTCCTGGCTCTAGGAAACTATTTCTAAACTACCACCACAGAAATTCAGTTATGTACGGCTCCTTTCAAGCACACTTACAGCAACAGCTTTCTGAAATCGCTGATGCGGGACTTAACAAAGATGAACGCATCATCACGACCCCGCAGAGGGCCTCGATTGAAGTCTCCAGCGGAAACCAAGTGCTCAACTTCTGCGCTAATAACTATCTCGGACTGGCCGACAGCGAACAGATTCAAGCCGCTGCTCAAAAAGCCCTCGATACCTGGGGCTATGGAATGGCGTCCGTTCGCTTTATCTGCGGAACACAGGAATTGCACAAGACGCTCGAAAGGCGACTTAGCGAGTTCTTGGGAACTGATGACACCATTCTCTATTCCTCATGCTTCGATGCCAACGGTGGACTCTTCGAAACCTTGCTGACGAAGGAAGATGCGATAATCTCTGACGAGCTGAATCATGCAAGCATCATTGATGGCGTTCGATTGTGCAAAGCCAATCGCTACAGGTACAAGAACAACGACATGCGCGATCTGGAAACCAAACTAAAAGAAGCTTCCGAACATCGATTCAAGCTTATTGCCACCGATGGCGTGTTTTCAATGGATGGCGTCATCGCCGATTTATCGGCAGTTTGCGAGCTGGCAGATAAGTATGATGCGCTAGTTATGGTCGATGACTCCCACGCAGTTGGCTTCATGGGTAAACATGGTCGGGGAACGCATGAACATCACGATGTAATCGAACGCATCGATATAACAACAGGCACTTTTGGCAAAGCCTTGGGAGGGGCCAGCGGAGGCTATACCTCCGGCCGCAAGGAAATTGTTAGCTTGCTCCGACAGCGATCGCGTCCTTATCTTTTCTCGAACTCTATCGCCCCCCCAATCGCCGCTGGCACGCTCGCGGCACTAGATATCCTGAATGAATCCACAGACCTTCGCGACAAACTAGAAGACAACACACGGTTTTTCCGTGACGCGATATCCAGTATTGGATTGGAAGTTATTCCTGGCGAGCACCCCATTGTGCCTGTAATGCTGGGGGACGCGAAGCTCGCAAATCAGTTTGCAGACTATCTTTTAGGAGAAGGAATCTACGTGATCGGATTCTCGTATCCCGTTGTCCCCAAGGGTAAGGCTCGCATACGAACTCAAGTTTCGGCTGCACACAGTCGTGAGGACCTCGAGTTCGCAATAGAAAAATTTGCTCAAGCAAAATCAGCTCTTGGTCTTTAGCCAACGCGTGAACCGAGGCAAAACCTTCAACCACCGATTCGCTTATCGCTCAAGGAGTGCTTCAAGCAGACCGGGAGATGCCGCTTGGACCATATCTAGCACAAACTCAAAGCCGTCATTCTCGCCATAATAAGGATCCGGGACTTCCTCAGGAAATCGATCTTTGTCCGGCCCCTTCAAGAATTCACTCATTAGTCGGACTTTCCCGTCATACGTTCCGGCCTCGCGCACGAGTTCCTGATAGTTGCTACGGTCCATGGCAACCACCATATCGAATCGCGAGAAGTCGCCAGGGATAACTTGGCGTGAACGACTCGTCAGCTCTATTCCTCGACGCCCAGCAGCGGATCGCATGCGTGAATCTGCAGGTTCGCCGATGTGATATCCGCTCGTGCCGGCAGAATCTACTTCGATTTCGACCAATAATTCCGACTGGTCGACCAAATGCTGGAACACGCCTTCAGCCGCAGGACTTCGGCAAATATTGCCTAAGCAAACAAACAAGACGCGTATAGGTGTTTCATTTTTCATTGCTGATTCCGCTGCAAGGCAATTGCAAGCATTGAGCCGCCTCCGCGCTTATCTTAACGGGCTTTTAACTCGGCGCAAATCTTCGTGCAAACCGGCTTGGTACTATTATGGAGTAGCCGAGTTCAAGGCGGGAAACGGATACAGCCCTGAAATATCGTGGATCACGAGGCGAAAAACTGCGGTGCCTAAGCAATTTCAAGTGGATGAAAAGGTTGTGTATTTGCACGATCGTTATTCGAATCAGCCCCCGCCGAAAAGCAAGAACGTGTTTGCTACCAAAAAGGGTGAGCAGTATCTGTTTCAAGTGGAAAAGTATTGGATCATTAGCCGAATACTTGCTAGCAATCAAATTGAAGCCCGCAACAGAAATGGAAGTACTTATGTCATAGATTGCGACGACCCACGTCTGCGCAAGGCAACTTGGTGGGAATTGCTCTTCAAGTCCAATGCTTTCCCTCCGCCCGGTACTGACCACCCAAAGGTCTAGTTTTCTTGTGTTTCCGTACGTCAAACACACCCCATCCAGCAACCTCAGCTCAGGCCGCAAATTTTACCCAGGCCTCTTAAGCCACTCAGCAGGAACATTGCCCCAGATTCGAGCAGCACAATAGGCAGAATCACTAGGAATCGCCTATTCGTTAGAGTCGGAATGCCGATCAATTCCAAAGGGAAGAGCCCATCCCCTTCTAGTTTCCGATGGGCCCCCAAGTGAGGCTCCTGATGAAAAACCTACTACCAATTACGTTCGTCCTAGTGTGCTGCTTCGGTTGCCGAACAACACCCTCCAGGATGGCTCCTGCCCAACTCTGGAAAGCCTCTTCTTCATGCTCCAGTGGCTGTGACTCCTGTGACACTTGCGATGCTTCCACGGTTGCTTCTCTACGCCAGACCAATGAATCGCCTTGGGATGCCGCCTTGTACGCCGCAATGCAGCAACCTGCATCGACTCCCGAGCTAACTTCGAACGGCCTGGGGAATTCCTTTGCTTTCAATCGATACACGGGAGCCGAGAGCTACGTCTTCCGAAGTCCAACACCTTATGCGCAACCAACCCGCAAACTCTCCGCCCAATCCACGGCTCGATCGATTTGGGAAGACGAAAGTGCTGCACCTATTGTCAACGCAGGAGATCTAACTCAAATCGAAGACTCGACGAATCCGAGCAACGCAGACTCGACGAATCCGAACAGCGTAGACCCGACGAATCCGAGCTTAGAAATGCCTGCGCATAATACCGTTGAGCTCGCCGCTGCAAAGACACCCCTGAGCGATCCGTCGGCCGTCCAGGCCGCAGTGGCCACACGTCGTGAGACGGCAAATGCCGTCCGAACCGCTGCCTTTGTGGAATCCGTTTTTGTCCCTGCAATAAAATCAGAGAATGCTCAACCTACGATCGCCAATGCGCCAGCGGCGATTCCTGACTCGGCCAGTAAACCTATCAATTCTCGGTTCGCTGAAAGCTCTGCAGATATTAGTCAGGCAACGGAAAAAAACGATTTCTCAGCGAGCGATCGCAGTGAGTTAACGGAGGCGATATTTCAAGCTACGGAAGACCAGCTGAGCATTCCAGCCCTGCTGCCATTAGTCGACACAACGCCAGCCAAAGAACAAAATAAAGCGTACGACGAAGTGTTCATCAACATGGAATACCCAAGACCAATCAGTGAATCAGAGATGAACACACCAGAAAGCACTGAAACGTTGTCGTCAAGCATAGTGCGTGAAGCGGGTGAACTGCAGCTGTAATAGGTTGCTGCCGCGCTTTCAGCAGCTCACGACTCTACAAGGAAAGCTGCAGGATTTTCAACTAGGAGCATGTTCCGTGTCGCCTGGTCGAGCCCAATAACATCCAACAGCCAGCTTTCCGCGTTGGCCATTGTGCTGGCTGAGCCTACAAAATGCTCGCCAGATGCATCGCGGCAGGCTCTGTCTTCACCAATCTTCACCATGCGAGATCCAAGCTGATATTCTCCTGGCCCCAGCCCTGCCGCGCTAATTGCGTCGGACACGACAAGGAGATGTTCTCTGGGCACCCAATCTAGAAGGTTCCGAAATAACACTTCGGGCACATGAAAACCGTCCGCAATCAACGAATAGTTTATGAGGTCTTTGAAACGCAAGGCTCGATATATGATGTTGTCGTGACGATCCATCAAACGAGGACAGCCATTACCCAAATGCGTGAAAAGACTTAAGCCTTGCTCGACGCAATCCTCAAGATCTTTGATCGAAGCGTCACTATGGCCGGCCGCCACGACAATCTTTCTCTCACGACAAAGTCGCGTCATTCGGCCCGCTGTGTCTATCTCGGGTGCCAGCGTAAGCAGCTTTGCCCAGGGACCTGCCGCGTCTAGAAGCCGAGCCAGCAACGCTTCATTCTGTGGGCTGGCGTGCTCCTTAGGATGTGCCCCGATGTAGCCATCCACGTGCGACAAGAAAGGGCCTTCAATGTGAATCCCTCGAAATACCTGACTCACATTTGGCAACTCCTCAATTGACTTTCGAAGCACACTAATGCAATGAAGCATGTGAGCTGGTGAAGCCGTGATCACGGTCGGCAGTGCCGCAGCAACTTCATCGCGCTGCATGGCCGCAGCCGCCGTTTCAACTTCATCAATCGTCAAGTCAGCCGCATTGAAGTCAATTCCTTCGTAGCCGTTTACTTGAAGATCGACGTAGCCTCGCATTCCACTTGCCCTATAAATATCGGCCGTCGTTAACGACTCAAGACTCCAGGATCGTTGAAGCTGCCTTTGACTCTTCAGACAGTAGGCTGCCGCTGGTTGCATCTAAGACTAAGATCGTTTGGTCGTGATCTCGCAGAATCGAAGCTGGCACAGCAGGCGAAATTTCCGCCTCCACTGTGTTACGAACCGCCTCTGCTTTTCGTGTGTCAGGAACACCGCAGAAAATCCTTTCAGCTCGGAGAATCTGCTGCACAGACATGCTGATTGCCTGAGTTGGAACTTGCTCCAAAGAGTCGAACCAGCCTTCACCGACTTGTTGCCGGCGACAGGGCTCGTCCAATTCTACGATCAAGTAAGGATCATGAACCTCAAAGTCTGCCGGAGGATCGTTAAAAGCCAAGTGTCCGTTTTCGCCGATGCCGCATAGCAGCAGATCAATTTTCTTATTTGCGATGGCCGTGCAAGCCTCTTCAAGCAGCTGCGTTTGGGGCTTTTGGCCGTCCATGTAATGGAAGGAACCCAAGGCCACTTTGCTCACAAATCGCTGCTCAAGGTAGCCACAGAATGAAGCAGGATGTTCGCGTCCGATTCCCAAATATTCGTCAAGGTGGAACCCATGAACTCGCGACCAATCAATTCCCTCCTCGCGCACCAAGCAATCGAGGATCTCGAACTGACTTGAGCCTGTCGCTATCACTAAATTGCATTCTTCTTGATCAGCCAGAACGCTCTTCAGAGCTTCTGCCGCCTTTTGTGCAACATGTTTCCCTAGTTCTTTACGATCTTTGGCAATCACGATATCCATAGCATCTCCTCACAGAACCGCCTTCTTACTTGGCCCACAGTTTCACACTGGAACTTCGGATTGGCTAGACCACAGAGCTTGATACCTGCTTCGAAGGCCCTCCGAAAACAGCCCCAATGGGTGGACTGAGTAGAAACCCTCATTGAAATGCGGTTATCCGCCAAGCGAGACTTGAAGTTGTAAAAACCAGCGATTCCCTAACATCCGAAGCCACCAAGGGACTTATCCTTCCATTAAACCGTTGACTTCGGCGGTTCTTTTCCCAATAATGCGGCCTCCAACCTCGAGGCTGTCCGATGGAAACTAGGGCTACGACGCTCAAATATGGATTGAGAGGGACAAAATGGCTTCCCAGACTTATTTCGTGAGAGCCTGCCCAACTTGCGGGCGCTCGCTAGAAATTAGAGTTGAGTTGCTAGGACGCAAAGTGGAATGTGTTCATTGCACCGCCGACTTCACCGCAACAGAAAAAGATTTGGCCAACAAGGCGGACGATCATATAGAACAAGTGCTGGCCCGAGCCCAAGCTTACATTGATTCTGTTTCACCTTCGAATAATGCTACCGCTAAAGGTTGCTAAATCGTCCCAGTACCCTGGGTACGTCTTTGAAGTGCAATCTGGATCGTTGATCTTAATCCCTTCTGCACGCAGTCCCGTCAATGCGAGGCTCATCGCCATACGGTGATCGTCGTAAGTATCCAGAGTCGCTGGTTGCACTTTTTCGGGCGGAGTGATTTTCATGCCGTCGTCAAATTCGGTCACATCCGCACCCAGCTTTCGCAATTCGGTGGCCAAGTCTCCAATTCGATCCGTTTCTTTGACGCGATTGTGCGCTACACCACGGACGGTTGTCGGACCTGCCGCAAACAAGGCTACCGCTGCCAAAGTTTGGACGGTATCGCTAATGTTGGCCATGTTGACTTCGATCCCACGCAGTTGCCGATTGGATCGCACCGTGATTTGGTTGTCGCCGTAATCCACTTCACAGCCCATTTGCGCAAGGACATCACAGAATCCAACATCGCCTTGAAGACTGCCGCGCGAAAGCCCCTTCACTTCGGCCAAGCCGCCTGTGATCGCTGCAGCCGCCCAAAAGTAGCTGGCGGCTGAGGCGTCGGGCTCAATCGAGTACTCGCGAGCTTGATACTTTGAGCCAGCTTGAATTCGAATTCGTGGAAACTCCAAGTCAACACGCGCGCCAAAACTTCGCATCACCTCCGCTGTCATCTCAACGTAAGGAACCGAAACGAGATCGCCGACGATTTCTAAACCGACGTCCGATTCCGCCATTGGCGATGCCAACATGAGTCCTGAAAGAAACTGGCTGGAGATATCGCCTTTGACCTGAGCCTTGCCGCCTGACAATCCACTCGCCACGATATGAATCGGAGGACAATCCGACTTTTCACTATTCAGGCTATCAACTTGAGCTCCGAGCTCTCGGAGCGCAGTTAGTAGATCACCGATGGGGCGTTCGCGCATCCTGGCAACGCCGTCCAGACGAAATTCGCCCTGCAAGACGCATAATGCCGCAGCCAGAAATCGTATCGTGGTTCCGCTGTTCCCGACAAAGATATCTCCACTTGTGACGGATGAGCTTCCAGCGCAACCCTTCAAGGAAACTTCAGCGACAGACAAATCATGATCAAGCTCTAAGCCCAGTTGTATCCAAGCTTCAATCATCACCCGCGTGTCATCGCTTGCCAAGACTCCCGTCAACGTGCTTTTACCTTGGGCCAGTGCGGCGCATACCAAAGCACGATTAGTAATGCTCTTGCTGCCCGGCGGTCGAATGCTCGAATCAATGCTGCCAACCGGTTGAATCGAGGCGGAATTAGCTTGGTTCATTTTTAGCAACGATGAAAGACGGGGCGGCTCAGCGAATAGAAGTAGCCACGATTGTGCCAGCCTCTATGCCAGAGGTAAACCCTGGAGGACTCGCCGCACACAATCCAAACCAGTCTTGGCAATTCGAGGGCCAAGTACATCTGGATGTCCACCCATTGAGAGACGAACAATTTGACTCTGGCCTTCGTGGCACACGGCGAAGAAGAGCGGGAAAGTCGTCTGCGACTGCT
>JBCCEO010000022.1:0-22653 GCA_039030255.1 Planctomycetota bacterium
AATCAAAGCAGGCAACATTTTGCAAACGATGCAGTGGGGCGTTGAATACGCTCGCGAAGGCATCCGTGTAGTCTCCGTATCACCAGGCGCGATCGACACGCCGCTAGTGCGAGCCAGTTTGGAGCAACAAGGAGGCGAAGATGAGTTGGCCAATCGCCATCCTTTAGGAAGAATCGGTCGGCCAGAAGAAGTAGCTTCGGCCGTACTGTGGTTAGCCAGCGCCGACGCCAGTTTCATCACCGCTACGGATCTTCAAGTCGACGGAGGGCTCGGCGCCTTCGGTGCCTTTGCAGACCCTTACCCCGGCAGGAACTAAAGCCAAACCGAAGTCAGTGGCAATCATTGGAAGGTTGAGGATAAATCCGCCAGATACCAATACAATGCCGCGAATCAATTGTCTGAACTAAAACGCTATGCCTCGGCAGATATCTCTGAATTCGTAGTGCATTCACGCTATGGCTATGACGACGCTGGACGTCTGCAGAGCATAACGCATGCTTCGGCTGAGATCGGGATGGTAGACGATAACGGGACGGACACGCCGGAACACTGGGATGGATCGGGTGCCGACCTGAGCACAGTTGCAGCGAGCGAATTCCTCGCAGGCTACTTCCTGACCTACGATCAAGCGAATCGACTGGACACCTTCTCAAGTCGCTTTGACATGTTCACCGCGGACTACGCGCATGAATTGTACGAGATTCGAAAGGTTCGCGAGTTTTTTGAGCTTAACGATGGTGTATTAACTGCAGGCAGACTTGGCGAAGCGATTAATCACGGAATACCCGGCAATTTTCATGAGCAAGCAATCGCATTTCAAGATTTCGTAATAGAACGTATGCGAGCCCTGGCTCGTCCAGACCTTTGGCCATAGGGAGTTTTTGCGGTGAAAAGAACTAGAGTTCAGAAACTGCTGCGTTCTCAGCATTTAGCACCGATACCCGAGTCGATGTTTCACATACAACTTGTGGGAGCAATGGTTGGCGAAGATCTCCAAGAGTCACTTGAGCATCTACCGGATGATGTTTCAAAGAGGTTTATGAAGTGGCTGTTGGAAACGAAAAGTGGGCCAGTGATTTCCATTCCTTTCCCAATGTCGGAAGAATACTTGACAACAAAAGCCGCTCTTCGCGAAATAGCCCAGGAAGAAAAATGAAGCATCATTGTGCTTCGATAACGGGTCAAAAGGTCAGATAAAGTGTCAAAAGGGTCAGGTTTCTTTTTGCGGTAAAACAAATTCATACACCGAGGAGTAGAGAGCGTTCGCAGGCGTTGTGGCTGGGTCCATGGCAGAACGTAAGGCGGTTTGGGCTCTGTTAGGATCAGTGCGTCGATTTTTGCCCCCTTCGTTCTTGAACGATCGGCGCAGGTGATGCAATGTGCCGTCCGTGAGAACGTATGCGCATCAATGCAGGTTCGGCCCACTTGCATGTCTGAGTGATCGTTAGTTTTGCCTCTAAATCCAGTTCCCATACTTCGATTAGACAAGTCGTAGCCCAGTCGGGAGTTGGCCTTCAAATTGATTGAGAAATGGTCGATTTCGCGTACAATGTTGTTCAGTTTTTGGTGCGTCATAGGGCTAGGTTGCGTTTTAGCTCGAGAGCCTTCCAAGACGCTGTCCCCCCTTTCTGAATTGCCTCTCCTTGTGGAGCATTTTGTGTCGCTTCGAGATTTTCGTTTTGTGCTTGGTCGTGGACTTCGTCGCTCTAAAATCAGCCATCATCGGGTAGAAAAAATTGGTTCATCGCAGACGAACCGCAATCGATGGCGCCCCAAACTGGAAGCGTTGGAAGAGCGTAGAGTGCTTGCGACCTTTCTCGTTACCACTCTCGAAGATGCCCCGCTTGGGGCGTCTGTCGGCGATGGACAACTATCTCTGCGCGAGGCAATCGAGGCGAGTAACCAGAACGTCTCGATCGATGGCTCGCCGGTCGGTATGGAGGGTTTTCAGTTTGACGGTTTCGACTTGGTGACTGATGAGATTCAATTTGCCAGTGATTTGACTGGAGAGTTGCAGCTAACTCAGGGGCAATTTGAGATTTTCGATACGCTAGTGATCTCTGGCAACGGAGCCGATCGCCTGAGCCTTAATGCGAATCAGAATTCTCGTCACTTCGAGATTACATCGGATGTGTTGCAACTCGAATTGCGCAACATGTCTTTGGTCGGCGGAAATGTAGATGGCGAGGGCGGATCGATCAAGGTTGCCGCTGCAGCTACGTTGGAGCTGATTGGTGTGCGAGCGGAGGGCAATACTGCCATGGGCAATGGAGGCGCGATATCGTCCAGCTCCGGTATCGTCCTGCGCCGCAGCAGTCTTATCGGCAACGAGGCAGGTCAAGATGGTGGTGCGGCGCATGTCCAAGATATTATTCTGCAAGACTCGTTGCTGGCTCTGAATACAGCTGGCGGAAATGGTGGTGGCTATTATCGGTCAGGTCCGGGAACGACGCTCGTTCGAAACGCTACGATCGTTGGCAATGAAGCTACCAATGATGGAGCTGGTGTATACCACGTCACGTTCGGTGGAGGCGATACAATCGTCAGTTCGATTGTCGCAGGCAACTTTCTGACAGACGGGACGGCCAAAGATTTTCGACGAGATAGCCTCTCTTCTAACCCCTCCTTTTTGCCCAAGCCGAGCTACAACATCTTCGGAACTGCTATCGATACAAACGGAATTGAGAACCACATTAATATCGACTGGAAATCGGTGGTGGAAAGTGTCGACGATTCACCCTTGATCACGGACAACGGTGGTTCCATACCAACGCTGCGAATCCTGCCCGATAGTATTGCCGTCGATGCCGGGGATCCATTGATTGCTTCCAGCGCAGTTGTCGATGTGCGCGGATTGAATAGGGTTGTCGATGGTGACGAAGATGGTGTTCGGCGAGTTGACATCGGAGCCCTGGAGGAAGAAAGAACCTTTGTCCGCGTGTCCGTTGAGGCCGTTGAAGAAATCGTTTCCGAGACAGGGCAAGCACAGTTCCGAGTCTCACTGAACCGGGAGTTACCGGAAGGAGAGACGCTTTCGGTAGACTTCAGTTTCTCGCCCGACTCGACTGCCACGATTGGCGAAGACTTTGGCGATAGCTCTCAAACGCTGTTGTTTATGGCCAGGGAGTCTTTGGTGCAGACGGTGGACGCTGCCATCTTGGAGGACTCTATCGCCGAGCCAGCTGAAACCATTATCGCAACAATCTCGGCGGAACGAAGCTTTGCCGTTGTCGATCCAAGCAAGAAGAGCGCGAGTGCGACGATCGCGGATGATGATGAGGCTGGATTCATCATCAGTAAGGACTCACTGGTTGTTCAAGAAGATGGTTCTGACACAGATACGTTTTCCGTGGTGTTGACAGGTCCCCCGTCGGAATTCGTCAATATTGGCTTTACTAGCCAGGGTTTAGTCAGGAATCCAGGACGGTTGATTTTTCTGCCTGAGAATTGGAATGTTCCTCAGACTGTCGAGATATCTGCAGCCGATAACAACATTGCGTTTGGAGATACCGTGCGGGAACTGTTTTTGAGTGTCAACCGAGCCTCTTCATCTCCGTTTGATGAGCTGCCTTCGCAACAAGTCGATGTTCTTGTTGTCGACGATGATGTCGTTGCGATGATTATCGAGCCGTTTAGCCTTGTCAGCGGAGAGGATGGAACGAAAGCAAGTTTTGCCGTTTCGTTTGCATCCGCTTTTCTCCAGGGAAGTGTTACCGTTCCAGTTCAGAGTTTGGATGTGTCAGAAGGTCTTCCGGACGTCGACTCGTTGACCTTTACAAACTCCAACTGGAACATACCACAGATTGTCACGGTTACCGGCATTGATGATGCCGAAGTTGATGGGAGCCAGGAGTACCAAATTCAGCTCGGTCCGATGGATGCAGGTTCGATATACGACGGATTTGTCGGACCTCCTGTGACCATCGTTAATGCGGACAACGAATCCGATTCTTTCGACTTTGGGGATGCGGCTACAGCCGCACAGTCGGGGTTCGTAGCAAGTTATCCAACTTCTATGGATGAGGATGGTGCAAGGCATGTTATCGGAGATTTGCGCCTTGGGTCGCTAATTGACGCCGAAGCAGATGGAGCTGCTTCGTCAAGCGCCGATGCAGATAATAGCACAGGCGAGGCCGACGAAGATGGGATGACTCAGGTTACCAGCCTGCTTGCGCACCCGACATCAAACACATCAGGGACAATCTCCGTTTTTGCAAGTGATACAGGATTTTTGGACGCTTGGATAGATTTCAACCGTGATGGAGATTGGGACGACGCCGGCGAGCAAATTTTCGCCTCGACGGAACTCGTCGGTGGTCCGAACCTACTGCCTGTCAGTGTGCCGGCCGGAAGCAGTTCAGGAGCGACTTTTGCCCGATTGAGGTTTAGCACAACCGGAGGTCTGCAGCCCACAGGTGCTGCGATTGATGGCGAAGTTGAAGACTACCAAGTTCAGATTCTAGATGGCTCTCTGCCAGTAGTCGCAATGGCGACGATCCCCTTTGAGACAACTCTAACCGTAGAGGAAGTCGGCGACGATTTGGTGCTCCGCGGCGACGGTACTGTTCTGTTTCAAGCTCCTGCAGCTGATCTGCGTTTAGATCTAACCTCGACGGTACCTGCAACGCTACAGCTTGCGAATTTGGGCTTGGTTTCGGATGAGAAACTTCGGTTTGCTGCGCAGTCCACAGATGACTTGCTCGTGTTGCCGGAACTTCCCGAAGATCTGGAGCTAAGCAACATTCCAAGTGATTCCTTGGCAGGTTTGGAGCGAATCCGGCTTGATGCTGGGCCAGGAACTCTTACCTACGCAGAAGCGGGTGTTGAGTCTGTTACCGGAGCGGAGAACTTTTTGATTATTGAGCATGCGGCTGAAACACCGCCTGCCTTTAGCCCTGGTTGGGAGATGATGCTACCGCAGATTGTTGCAGGCACCTTTTTGCATAGGAATTCCAGTGGTGGTGCGACGGTCGGACTACAGAATTCTTTGCAGCACCAAAATCCAACGCAGCCGCTGGATACTGATTTCTCTGGAGAAGTATCCGCCATTGATGCTTTGCTTTTGATTGACGCTTTAAACCAAGGAGGTGGGGAGTTACCGGTGCTATCATCTGTGCCAGAGAACTTTTTCTATGCTGATGTGTCGGGTGATGATTTCTTATCTGCGATTGACGCTCTGCTTGTGATTGACTTCCTCAATACTCCACAAAATGGGGAGGGGGAAGAGAGTCCTTCATTTTCTACCGTTGGTGGTGTTCCATTGTGGAATTCGGGCGCGAGCCAGCCCTTCTCATCGAGTTCGGTTCAGGTAGTAGAGCAGCAAGCAACAAAAGAGCCGAAGCGAGATTGGCGCGTTTATGGACCGCAAGAAGGAGAGTCGAACCGCGATCAGATATTCGCTTCCCGGCAACATGCTGGTCCTCCCCGTAGTCAAAATTTCGATGACGGCCAAGAGTATGGAGTAGGTGATTTGTTGGTTATCGACCGGCTCTTCGCACATTGGGAAGCGCAGGAGGTAGAAGCCAATAAGAAAGACCAAGGAAATCCTTGACCTAGCAAATCTCAGCACTGCCGAGGAGACGAGCAAGCGTTGCGAACAATAAACAAAAGTTGATTTGAACGCATGGGATGCAATAAGCGTCGCAATGTACCAGCTATGCGAAAGTGAATTGCCGTTGGTCTCGGCATGGCGAACGGCCAAGAAAAGATTGTGACGAGGTTTTTCTCAGCACGACTGGTGAGTTGCAAGTCCTAGCTATTCGTGAATTCCAGCGTCTCCTTCGACCGTCCTGTGGTTGGCCAGCGCTGACGCCAGTTTCATCACCGCTACGGATCTTCAAGTCGACGGCGGGCTCGGCGCATTCGGTGCCTTCGCAGACCCTTACCCCCGTAGGGAGTAAAGCCAAACCGAAGTCAGTGGCAATTACTGCGTTTCTGACAATCACTTTGTACAACGAGGAATTTAAATGAGATCAGTTTTACCTATTCTGCTTGCTTTTCTTGTTGCATGCTCTCCGCAAGATTCGCAACCAGTATTCGAGAACGGCAGCTTCCGGATTCAGGGGTTAAAAGGCATAACAGTTGAACCAGGAGTTGCACAATTCCGTAGTGTGAAAGCGGAGTACATTTTAGTCAAATACTCAGATGTTGAGATGTCATTGCAGGCAATTGACATTGATAGCTACGGGCATCTGCTGCTGTTCAACCACCTCGACTTCGTCTCAAAGATAGATATCGGCGAATTTTCCGAAATGTTTCGCTCAGAGCCTGACCATCACGGGGATGCTTCAGTGTGTTTTGTCGGTCGGGTAGAAGGCCGAACTGCCAGTGCAACTGTGTACGGGAAGTCCACAGACGAGCTTTTAAGTAGAGACTACGAAGCATTGCTTACAGCTATTCACATTAAGCCCTCCAAACCAAACGGAGAATAGAAACCAATCGGATTCTCAGCACGTACTGGTGAGTTGCAAGTCCTAGCTATTCGTGAATTCCAGCGTCTCCTTCGGCCGTACTATGGTTAGCCAGCGCTGAAGCAAGTTTCATCACCGCCACGGATCTTCAAGTCGATGGAGGGCTCGGCGCAATCGGTGCCTTCGGTGCCTTCGCAGACCCTTACCCCCGTAGGGAGTAAAGCCAAAGACCCGGTTTTTCCGCTTGTACTGATTGGGACATTTGTATCTGCCAATTTCTAAAATCGAAATGCTTCGATCACGCTCTTTTACAGTCCGCTTCGATTTTCAACCTAGGGTTCGATATCGCGGAATTAACCGCAAATAGTTACAAGAATACCGTCTTTCTTGGCAGAAAAAGGCAGATGAAATGAACCCTGGAATCCTCTACAACGAATCAAACAACACCAACTATGAACCCACGGTTGTGCTCGACCAAATGCGTTCCAACGCAGACCAAGCGCAAAACGAAAATGCCACGATCGATGGTTTTCTGGGTACGAAGACACTGGCTGACATCGAACGTCGTGCAATCATTGCAACGATTCGCGCCTGCAACGGCAACAAGGCGGCTTCCGCTCGTAGTCTCGGCATTAGCGAAAAGAGCATTTACAACAAAATGAAGCGCCTGCAGATCAGCAATGCTGACTTGTACGGAACTGAAGCTACCGCTGCACCGGTTCAGCATCCTGCTCAACCACAGCATCAACCGCAACAAGCTCTGCAACAACCTCAGCCGCAACCTCAACCTCAACCGGCGAACGCTCCTTCGCCTTGGCAACACTAGTTGGCATTTTCGGAAAATCGCAGTGCCAAATCCATGAAGTGGCCCGCGATTTTCCAAATGCAATTTTACGCTGGCTACCTGGGCAAGTAGCGACCGACATTTGGAAGATGGGCATATCCAGTGACAAAACTAATCGATAGAGAATCTCTGAATCAGTTTATTGCAGACGACCAAGATATGCTTGATGACTTGGCTTCCGTCTACATCCGGCTCGCACCCGACGATGTTCGGGCCTTGCAGGATGCAAGTCGTGAAGCTGATTTTGAAACAACGGCAAAGTTGGCAGCCCAACTCAAGAGCCGCTTCTCTTGCTTTTCAGCAGGAAACTTAGCAGGCATTGCCGAGGAGTTGCAAACCTTGGCCGAACAGGAGCATTTATCCGATGCCGACTCCCTGGTGCAATCTGTTTGCGACGGTGCTCTGGAGTTGATAAACGAACTCTCCGAGATTACAGGAAATCAGACGGAGTCGGCTACTACGAGCTAAGCCTTCAGAACTAAACATCACATCGGATTTTCCAGACCCACTATTCGTCTTTTTCCGAGCACAACCACATCGCTCTGCCTCCCGTGGTTCGGTGAAAAGACGAATTTCTTGCTGGTTGAATTAAACAACTTCCAAGAGCTCAATCGTACTTGATTGAGACACCCTGCGGTGCTTGAGGCCACGGCGTTTCGCCTTCGGGCCAAGACTGAGGCTGTTTCTTACGCAGCTCGTCGACATGTTTGACCAGCCAGTCAGGAACATCTTCATTCTCTTGCTGACCGTAGACATAGGGAAGAGCGGGTGTCATCAGCAAGGGCTTTTCACCCATCGGCGGTCGCTCAGCACCCACCTCCCGCAGGCGTGCGGCTAGAGTCTTTACCAGCTTAGGATTCTGTTTCGCTACATCGTTCTGCTCTGAAGGATCCTGAGTGATGTTGAATAGCAGATCGCCCATGAGCTTGTAATCGCCCTTGCGAATCGTAGGCACACGAACACTTCCGGTCACTTCGAATACGATTTCGTCTCTCGGGCTTGGCTTATTTTCAAACAGCATGCCCGTCATATCCAGACTATCGATCTTACGATCGCGTTTCATCGACGCTCCCGACAACTCGGCGAAAGTCGAAAAACAGTCGGTTATGTGCATCATGCCATCGTTTTTTGACCCAGCTTGTGTCATGCCGGGCCAACGTAGAATGGTCGGTACGCGAACACCGCCTTCGAAGGTTGTGTTCTTCGTTCCTCGAAATGGTCGATTGCTTTCTTCGGTCAGTCCACCGTTGTCATTCGTGCAGAACACTAAGGTGTTTTCGCTAAAACCGTTCGCCTCAATGGACTTCAAGATTCTACCGACCGCCTCGTCATAGCATTTCAACGCTGCTTCACGCGCGGTAAATCGATCGGTGTGCCTAGGAACAATGTTGATCGGGCCGTGAACCGCATTGAAAGGAACGTAGATGAAGAACGGACGGTCCGAATCCTGATCCGCGATCACTCGCTCGAACTCCGCCGCAATGAGGTCGGTGGTGTACCCTTTCTCTTTAATCGGTTTTTGATTGCGATGCCAGTCGTAAACGTGAAAGATTGCTGGCGCGTTATGTGCAATCACAAAATCGTTATAGTCGATTCCCCAACCGTAATGCCCGTATTGGTGCTGGAAGCCTTGCGCCATCGGCAAGTGCTCCTTGAGCCATTCGCCACAGTGCCATTTGCCCAGAATAGCCGTAAAGTACCCGGCATCGCTCAGCGCCTCTGCGACGGTGTATTCGTTTGTATCCAGGGCATGTATCCTGCGTGTTTTTTCACCCTGGGCATTCGTAGGCAAAGTGAGGCCAAGCTTCTTCAGATAACTCGGCTTTCCGAAATCTTCGCTTCGCCAGTCGCTCCAAGTTCGAAACGCGTAGCGCCCAGTCAGAAACGCGGCGCGTGTGGGAGCGCAAACCGAGTGTGTATAGAATTGCGTTAGTTGCATTCCTTCAGCGGCCAACCCGTCTAGATTGGGAGTCAACTCCGGATTGCCACCCGTAAATCCAGGCTGCCCGTAGCCCATGTCATCCGACAGAATCATAACGATGTTCGGACGGCGAGTCTTTTGAGGTTCGTTGGCATCAAGCCAAACCGGATGGAAAACCACCATGGCAAAAAGAAGCGAGGCAATCCATCGAAAAGTACTACGGTTTATTACAAGGTCTATGAACGAATTCATCATGTTGTGCTGTATTAGTTGAAGGTTATAGCTTGAGTTATTTCGTTTCAGTTTATCCACAGCAGAGTCCACTCGCTGCGCCGAATTTCATTTCCAGCGGTACGGAAAATCTCAGGTCGAGTTTAGTTCCACTGCAGACCGTGTATGCTAAGTGCTCCATTTTGCCATGACCGGAGATCAAGGTGTTCTTGCGTCGTTGCTGTACGTCGATTTTATTCATCGCTCTATTTCTAGGATCGCCTCTGGCTTCAATGGCTGGGGAGGTGAAGCTATTCGGCGTCGTCCAACTTGCACGCAGCAAGATTCACCCCGGTGGCGTGGCCTTGATTAGAGCTCGTGTCACCAACAAGGACGACGAGCCTTGGTCAGGCAAGCTCAGCTATGTCTGGCCGACAGAACCACAACTTCAAGTAGAGCGTCAACTGAATCTTGCTGGCAACCAGGAGATTCTGCTCGACACTCCCGTTCCAATTCCCTCCGCATTTCGCGGCAGAAAGACTTTCGAACTAGAACTAACACTGCGAGACGCTCAAGACCAAATAACCACCTCAGGAACCCGACCCAATCAAAGCAAGGTTCAGTTTTTGCCTGAGACGAATCCTCCACCCATCACGATTGCGGCTTCGTTTGAGGATCCGCCCCCGATTTATCCCACTTGGTATTGGCCTCCCGCACCGACGACGGAACAAGAGAGCGTCGAATTTGCCATCGCGACTCAAGTCGACGCTGGCAACTCGCGCAAGATCATAAGTCTCTCACAATTCGGACTGCCTTTGTCACAGGAAGAATGGAGTTTTATCGACTTGCTGATCCTGTCGGATCCAATCGCCATGCAAAACCTTGCCGGACTGCAGGCTGCCAAGCTGTTTGTAGAACGCGGCGGACGCATCTGGATCCAACTCGATGCCCTTGATGTTGATCTTCTACAGCCGCTGCTTTCAAGCGACCAACTCTGCGAAGAAATCGATACCGTCGAGCTTCATGACTTCGTCGTTCATCTCAATGATGCACTAACTGAGTTCCAAGAGGCAGATCGGAGAGTCCAGTCTAAGCAGGCCATACCGATGAAACGCGTAGTACAAAGCGGCGGTAAGGTCACGCATGAAATCAACGGCTGGCCCGCCGCGATCACTTTTTCGGTCGGTTATGGACAAGTTTTTGTAACCACGCTGGCCGGGGATGGATGGATGAAAACTCGGGGATCACAGGACCGGGATCCTCTTCGGCAAGCCAATTACACGTTGCAGGACTGGGGTAAGGACTTTGCAGGCAAGGCTGCAAGTGTCCAACGCAACGAAACCCCGCTGCAATCAGAATTGGACTACCCGCTTCAGCGACTCGGCGTACCAATCATCTCCAAGGGTTGGATCGTAGCCGCACTCGGACTCTACTGCCTTTTATTGGCCGCCGTTGCCGGTTGGCGCTTCTCTACTGGAAACCTTTCTCCCATAGGTATACTTGCACCGGCGCTAGCAATCGTTCTTGCAACAACAATGCTTATTGGGCGAAGTTTCCTTCAGTCCGAATCTAGAGAATCTATTGCGCGGTTTCAGTTGATCGAAGCCACAAACGACGGTTTGTCAGTGCATATTACCGAGCACGCCGCCGTCTTTCTTAAGTCCGTACAAACAGTGGAATTAAAAAGCCAATGCGATGGAAAAGTCTGGCCAAGCTCAGCGACTAATTCCGGTGTCTTTAGAATGTCTGAGAGCGACGTCCACCAATGGCAGTTTCAAAACGCCGGCTGGCCTGCAGGCATGTCCCAATTTCGAGCAAACTACTCCACAGCATCTGAATCACTCGTCGCCACGGCAAGAATAACACAACGCGGCATTGAGTTGGAACTTCCCGAAAGCCTCTCAGACTGGGAAGACTCCATCCTCAGCTTTGTTGCCGGAGATCCGATGATTGTCACACGCAACGGCAAAACATTGGCATCCGATGGAGCGATCAAGATTGGGGGCCAGCGCTGGATTACGGCCAGTCTTATGACGGATGAACAACGCAGAAGACTGGAAATATACGAACGTTTTCTTGGCGGCAATGAGGTGAAAACACGTCCTCAACGACGTGTGTACGGTTGGTCTAGTGCTTGGCAGTTAATGCGAAGTGAAACAGAGCTTGAAGAAGTTGGTTCAGCTTTAATTGGCCTTCCACTGCAAATAATAGAACCCGACAAGGGCAGTTCTCTGCTGATCCCACATGGACTCATTCGCTTCCGCCAAAGCCCGTTTCAGGAGGGCTCGACCACCGCGTTCAGCGATAAGTCGGGAAAATGGCAGCCCGATTTAGCGCAGCCCATGGATAGGCGATTTGTCTTTGAGCTGCCAAAGGAAGTTGGATCTATTTCCGCGCAAAGCGTCACGCTTGAGCTGGATATCGTCGCGCCAGGACGCAATGTGGAACTTTTTGCACTAACGGAAGATGGGGAAGTTCCGATAGCCACGATGGAAAGTCCAGCTCTTCCTTGGTCGAAGACTCTGAAGGACCAAGACATCTTGAAGGCAATTAATCAAGGCTACCTAGAAGTTCGACTCAAAGTAAGTACCTTGGCCAAGTCGAATTCCTCGCGGGTTGTCCCGTGGAATATTGGCCACTTTCACGCAACGGTTCGAGCGGAGGCAGGAGAACGATGAGCCATCCTGCAGCACAACTTTTTCTGACTTTAAGCGTCCTTTTGACCCCTTTTTCACTTCCGATCCGGGCTCAAGAGATTCGCGACGAAAAAGGGAATGTCTACGCCGAGCTCACCAAGGTATCAAGGCTACCTTATCGCTGGGAATTCGATCCGGACATCGATGTACGCTGGTCCCTTTCCAAACAACCACCACCGCTCGAAGTTCCCAGTGCTTCGCTGGTTTCTGGCTCCGAACGGGAATGCTTGCAGACCGCCGAACGCATCCATCGTAGCGGGACTCGTGGCATTGCCGATGCTGCCGAAGTATACCAGTCGATCCATCAAAGATTGCAAAACGAAGGCAACAGTCGAACATTGGAGCTGGCCTTGGTGTCAGCTGCGGTGCAAATACATGACAAGAAAGAAGATATCGATTTCCTTTGGGCAATCGTCCGCTCCAAGCCGCTGGTGCGTCGAATCGTTGAAGGCGCGCTCATCAAAACCCAAAGTACGGTTGCTCTTGAATTTTGGCGTGAGCATGTGCAATCCAGTACTTTGCTGGCAGACCAAATGCTTGCGATCAAAGGAATTGGTGCTTGCGGAGCCCCAAGTGACTCCAAACTTCTGATACCTCTCCTTACGAATCCATCGACAGCACTACCCGTTCAAATGACCGCCGCGAAGAGTCTTGGCTCGCTAGTGCCTAGGGGACTTGCTGCCGCAGACCTTCGACCGCTGGCGCAAGAGTTGCTTGCTGGTGACCGCCCCCAAGCGGAATTGCTTGTCGCCAATCTTCTCAAGCACGACGACCAAATGGAAGGTCGCACCGTCGAGCGTTTGTTGAAAGGGACAAACGGTCCTGCTCAGCAAATCACGTTTGCAAACTTGATGCGCCATCAACCTTCGCTGGCGGAGCAAAATCTTGCGGACTTCCTGAAGCACCCAGACCCGGCTGGTCGCGACTTGGCACTGCGCTTCGTCTATGAAAAATCGTTCGGAGAATCACTTAAGAACAAGACCTCAATCTTGCGAAACGCCTTGGGCGACCCCAATGAAAAAGTACGAGTCAATGCTAGGTCGATGCTGCTATCGATTCACAAAAGTGAACCCGAGGAAGTGGTCGCAGAGGCAAAGAAGGCTTTGACTGGTGGCAATGCACTCGCCCAAGAACAAGCTTGCATCCTGGCTGGCGAAGCAGGAATGGAACAATTAAGCTCGCAGCTGTATGATCTGCTTTCTTCGGAAAGCGTTGAAGTTCGAGCCAGTGCGGCCTGGGGTGTTCAAAGAGCCACATCGGACAAAGCGATCCTCGATTCGCTCGAGGCCTTTGCTCAACAGAGAAGCGAGTCCGATTTAAAGTCGGGTTCCTGGCCCACTCCGGGCGACACGGCACAATTGGCCTATTTGTTTGAGACTCTTGGAAAGAATCGAATCGCCAAGTCTGAAAAGATGCTACGCCGTTATTTCTCGAAGGAATCCGCGCCTCCGCAATTGCGTGCATCTGCCATCTGGGCCTTGGGAATGCTAAAAGAAAATTCGGCAGATGGTCGCCTCGCAGGCCAACTAGAACAGCGCCTGCATGACGATAGTGATTTGAATCCTGAACATATGGTAGTCAAGTATGTGAGTGCCATTAGCATGGCTCGCATCGGAGCCGACAGCAGTTTTAGCTCACTCGAAAGTCATTACGAGCGTCCTCCGTTCCCTGTTGGCCTTGCCCGCCAGTGGGCAATGAGGCAATTGTCCAGTGGCAATCAGAAGTAATCGGAATTCTTATGGTCTTCTTTCGCTCCCGCGAAAGCTCCGCCCTCAATCCTGACGGTCTATCGATTTACTTACTCTCCCTCCTGCGCAGCAGGTTCTCGAGGGAGAGTCGGGCTAACAGGGCCGGAGAGGGTTCTTCATCTGGTTATTCTCCGCCGATTGCTCGAGTTTTCCGCGTAATGAATTCTTGCCGAACTTAGGATGGGAGGCTTGCAAACACTTCCGAATCGAAAGCCAGACGATCTCGTAAGCGGCCGGGCTTCTCAGCTGCACCGAAGGCGGCTGAAGCCTGCACTCCAGCAATTGTGCCCGTGGCCTCACGGCTAGTGGCAGTGCTTTCGGCAGAGCGAAAGAAGACCATTGATTCCCTTAAGTCGAATTAGCTGCTACCATCGGTTACATGTGTTTTCAGTCTTCGTTGATGTTTGGGCCCGCTAGTGCACGAGCTGTTTCCGTTTTTCCTCGTCCTGATTCCATTGCTGGGAATCATCGCACAGTGGCTCGCTTGGCGATTACAAATTCCAAGTATTCTCCTACTGCTGGCCTTCGGACTTTGCTTAGGATTCTGGATCTCCCCCGATGACGTGCTCACTGACCTAACGGGAGCCCAGGAGAATGTTGGACCGCGTATCCTTTTTCCTATCGTCTCGCTTTCCGTCGCGGTGATCTTATTTGAGGGCGGATTGACTCTGCGCTGGAGCCAACTGGGAAGCGGAGCAGAGATCGTCTTCCGCTTGATTTGCGTTGCCTCGATCGTGACCTGGTGCCTAACCGCAGTGATGGCCAAGTACTTGTTGGGCTTTAGTTGGCAACTAGCCTGGCTGCTGGGTGCGATCCTGATGGTCACTGGCCCAACCGTCGTCGGTCCATTATTGCGACAGATACGCCCGAATCGACAAGTCAGCTCGGTGCTGCAATGGGAAGGAATTCTGATCGACCCAGTCGGTGCGGTAGCGGCAGTACTCGTCTTCGAAGTGATCGCCCATTCGCATTTTTCCTTGATGGAAATGACGGTAATAACGCTACAAACTTTGGCCATTGGCTTGGCCATTGGTGCGGTTGCTGCAGTATTGCTCGTACTGGCCCTGCGCTACTATTTGATACCGGATTTTCTGCACGGCGTATTCTTCTTGGTCGTTGCCATCACCGCCTTTTGGGCCAGCAACTTGATGCGTGAGGAGTCTGGGCTCATCACCGTGACGATTCTTGGAATCTGCTTGGCCAATCAGCACTACGTCAGTGTCGAACACGTGCTGGAATTCAAAGAACATTTACGAGTTCTGTTAATTAGCTGCTTATTCATCGTGCTTGGCTCTCGGCTGCAAGTTTCTGATCTTGCAGAAATTGGCTGGGTCGGTATTCCATTTGTTTTGCTGCTTGTCGTCTTAGTACGCCCCCTTTCGGTGTATTTATCGACTATTGGATCAGGCTGGGACCCCAAAGAGAAAATGTTCGTCGGCGCAGTCGCTCCACGCGGAATTGTGGCTGCCGCCGTGGCCAGTGTTTTTGGACTGAAGCTAGTCGCACTAGGTGAAGCCAGCGGTGAGGAGGCAGCAGCGGTCTTCGAAAAAGCAGAGTTGCTCGCTCCCGTCACCTTCATGGTCATCCTTGGCACAGTGACTCTGTGCGGCTTGGGAGCTGGCCCCTTCGCACGAAAACTCAAGTTGGCTGATGCGAACCCTCAAGGAGTCTTGTTTGCCGGTGCAACCGGCTGGGTTCGTGAAGTCGCGCTGGCGCTGCACAAGTTCAATATTCGCGTGCTCTTAGTCGATACCAACTACGCCAATGTAACTGCAGCTCGCATGGAGGGACTCGACGCCAAGTGCGGAAACATACTCTCTGAACACGTTCAAGAAGAGCAAGATTTGGCTGGAATCGGCAAACTTTTTGCGGTAACCCCCAGTGATGAAGTGAACATCTTGGCAGCCATGGAGTACTTGCATGTATTCTCCCGCGCCAACGTTTACCAGCTCGCTCCAAGCGGAAAAGCCCACGGACGTTGGCAAAGCATTCCTGAAACTCGCCGTGGTCGAAAGCTATTCGATGACCAAACCAATCACTCCGTGCTTAACGAACTCTTTGAATCCGGCGCGATCGTCAAAGCGACCTCACTGACTGAGAATTTTGGGATGACAGAATTTCGCGAATTGTACGGTGATGAGGCAATCGTGCTTTTCTGCCTGGACGCAGAGCGTAAACTAAAGATTCGAACTAGCTCGAGCAAATTTGAACCTGCTGCTGGCGATACTGTTATTGCAATGGTTCCAGCGGCTGATTCGGGTTCGCCGCCAGAAAACACAGAAGAATCGAATCCAAGTTTGATCTAGCATTGCAAGTTCTCTCGCGATTCCATCGTTCCGCATCCATTATCAGATGCACGAACCAACCTCGAAAAGCACTATGTCTCCCATTCATTTTGCCATCGCCACGATACCTGTCGCGGTCTACTTCCTGTTGATCGGTGCCTTACGTCTGCGACGACGTCCCTTGGTCACGACTGGCTGGCGTGACACATTAACCCTCGGGATCGCTGCTAGCGGTTTCGTGGCCATCGGGCCAATGCAGCTCTTCTTTCCAGAACGCGCAGCCGAAAGCATGCAAGGCTGGGTGTGGCTAGCTCTTTTTAGCCTTTACATCCTGGCGTTGTTCTTAGTTTTGCTCAGCGGCAAACCACGATTAATCGCTTATGGAATGAATGAGGAGCAGTTTCGCAAGGGTCTTTTGGAATCTGCGATTGAGATCGATCCAAGTGCTTCTTGGCAACACGAAGTCCTGAGTCTTCCTGCGGTTGGCATCCAATTAGCCATGGAACCGACAGGATCAACTCGAGTGTATCAAGTTGCCCATGTTGGCTTGCTGCATAATTTGACCGGCTGGCTGAAGTTAGAACGCTCCTTCGTGAAAAAAGGAACGCAAGCGACTTGTCCTCGCTCGGCGGCTGGCTGGCCCTTTGTCATCTCAGGTGCATTACTGCTCACCTTTGCCGTTTCGCCGATGATTGCCAATCCCACCAATGCTCTGGCGCAACTGAAAGAGTTTTTGTTGCGTTAGCAGAATCCAAATTTCGTTGATGGTCTTCTTTCGCTCCGCCGAAAGCACTGCCTTTGGGTCTTCTTTCGCTCGCTGGAGTGCAGGCTTTAGCCGCCCGTGCATCCGAGAATTCCGAGCGACTTGCACTCCCTTCTTCAGTCCCGAAGGGACGGCATGTTGTAGCCACGGGTGCAAACCCGTGGAATGGAGCGAGAAATATCCAGAAAGGCCCGAAGGGGCGACATAAGCTTGCCAACTAGAGAATCCTGCGCCCCTTTGGGACTCACTCCCTCGATGCGATTCGGAATCCATGGGCTGAAGCTCGTGCCGCTGAACAAACTCGCCTTCAAAAACGCCGCTACCGCGTCCTCGAATCCGTGCAACAAGCTTTGTTCTGAAAATTGGACTCGCAGTACATATTGGTGAATATAGCAAAGTTATCGCTCGATGCAAACAAAAAACTCTCCTATTTGCAAATATAAACATCGCATCGCAGATGCGAATCGACTTGGGGCATTTCGGCAACAACTGGGACCATTAAGGGCGATATAAAGAGATTTAATGGTTCATTGTTGACTTGGCCATGTGCACCGGTACAACTAATTGCAATTCACCTGTACTTTATGAAGACGCACTTCGATGATAAATCGACTTTTGACGCACGCATTTGCCTATCTCTTGCTTCCTTCGCTTGCCATTGCTCAAGATGACTACAAACTCGAAAGGGAGGTGGATCTCGCGAAGAACTTTGGTGGCTTCTTCTCCGTGAAGGCCGATTTGGGGGATCTGCCGCCCAACACGAATGTTGTTTTGGATTTAGTTGTTAAAAACAGACATCCGGTAGATTTGGCCGTCGGAAAGAGTTTTAGCGGGTGTGGTTGTTTGGAGGTGACGTTGGCTGACAGCACGATTCGGACAGGTGAATCAGTCGTCATTACAACGAAGCTTCGAACTCGTTCTACATCGGTTGATTCGCACGTCATTGTTCCGTTTGATATTGAATTGGAGGGGCAGCCAGATATCAGCTGCAAACTGCGTTATCGGATTGGGGGGATGGTAACTTTTCCTCAGCATATGGTCGTGCAACGATTGGGGGACCGGTTACAGGATACCGAGATGAAAGTACCGTTCCTGGTGCATGCTCCTTCAGATCCGGCACATATCACAGTTCGCTTTTCTCCTGAATTGGAAGACTTGCTTCAAGTTGGTGAGATCACGCGTAACAGCTTGTCTCTGGCGATTTTGCCCTCAAAAAGAGAGCAATTGGCCAAATCTGTTTCGGGTACTGTGGACGTTACAGACAGTGAAACAGGCGCAAAGTCTTCGCTCTTTTTAGTCTTGAAGCCTCAGCAGGATCTGACCGTCGTGCCCTCAACTCTGCGTTTTAAGAAGACCGAAGATGGGTATTCGGCTAACGCGATGATTCGTGTTATGAAGGCTGAGGGCGAAGCGAACATAAATCGTTCGCTTGACGTGCAAGCTAGGTTTGATGATTTTCGGTTGAAATGCGAGGCAAACCAACTGTCCAGCCAGATTCTAAAAGTCAAGCTAACTTGCGCCCCTCCTGAGAAAGCGGAGTTAGGCGAGATTCACCAGATGAAGATAATTGTTATAGCAGCGGGCGAAGAGTACATTGAGATCGTTCCGGTTCGATTCGAACATGCAACTAGGTTTCCTTAGGCTGGGAATGTCAAACCGCATCGGCGAATCAAAAAGTCAATCACGACAGCGATGTCACTGCTTCTCGTGCACCTTTTCCCGGAGAACAGCGCTCGCTCAACCAGATAACGGTGGTGGCGAAGGTGGGCCAGAAGAGTTCGAGGAGCCAATTGGGCTGTAGGACGTTAGGTGCTTTATCTGTAGCGGAAGTGTTAATATGAAGATTTTATTTTGTGTGCTGGTGATAGTACCGCTTTCGATACCGAGTTTATGGGCCCAAGACTCTGCAGCCTCTGTGCTCGAGTCTTGGCAGCTCAACTGTGCTTCGCTGGAGAGGGCGGATGTCGTCATTCGTTTTACTGAGAGTGTCGAGCAAGAGACTGGTTTTCGTAGCACTGAAGTCGTGTCTCGATTCATATTCGACCTTACGAAAGAGAAGGCATTTCAGGCCTCAACAGCGACGCTGGATGTAGCTTCAGGAGAAAGATCACAAACTTCCGATGCGGCAATGTCAGCTGTGGTAGACGGTAAGAGCGTCGTAGTGCGACGCTGGCCAAAGCCAGGGCACATTGAAAGCTACAGAGAGGACAGTTTCACGGCGAGTTGCGCGCAAGGAGATCTGAAACTTTTCGGACTCCTAGGCGTTCGCCCATACCTGAAACCTGTAGCAGGTTCCAACTCAGAATCTCAGTCCTACGAGGAGCATTGTAGTGACGAATGGGCTCTCAACGTAGCCAAGTCCAAATTCATCGGCCCATCAACTATTGAACTGGGACCATTCCCTACGGCAAAAGATGGGATTACACGGCATGAGCGATTGGTCTTTTCGAGCGAGAAAGATCGTCCGAAGTCCCGTACAACGTATTATAGTCGCGATAACCGTGACACCGTAAATAGCAAGGGCTTCCTACGAATGGCTTGACGCGGAGGACGGAAGAATTCTCCCGTCAGAGATTTTTATCGACGAGTTCGTCCCGATGCGGACTCGGAATGGATCTAAGCCAACGACAAAGTCAACTTCATTAAAGTTTCACTGGATCTCCGTGAATGAGCCTTTAGATGACAAGTATTTCAATAGCAAGAATGTGAATGATCTCGCATTGGTAAGGCGACTTGCCGACTCGAACGCCTATGAAGGACTTGGTGATTGAGTGGGGCTGGCGTAGAGCTCGTGATCGCCAACAATTTGCATAGACTATTCTGTAGTGGCTCACGCTTGATCTGACAGTTGCATCCTATCTTTACACAATAGCTGGGGGCGCCGCGCCACAACGCTTTACTAGCGTTTCCGACTGGACGCAAGCGGTGAACCGAGGGCGCTGCAGGGCCACTCAGGTGCATTAGCACTACAGCGCTTGCATGGTGAGACTTCGTTTCAGTTTTACTACTTGTCCTTCAGGATGCCGGATTCCAAGATATTCAGCCGTAATTCACTTGAAGGCACATACGCCTCCTCTGTTGCGAATACTGTGGGCGGGACTCCATCGATTACCCAGTGAGCCCTCAACTTCCACTCGCCCCTTCCCACTGGCTCCTGGGGCTTTCCGCGAACGTAGCTGAAGAGTAACTCCTTAGGTAACCACATTCCCCCTGTAACTCGCTTCCAGTCAATCTGATTGGACGAAATTACACCATCCCAATTTTTCGAGGCAGCAATGGATTGAACATTCACCGGCAACCCCTGCTTGTCTTGACGAAACAGGACTAGTTCGCTTATCTGCGCTCGCTCACTAACAAGAAACTTAGCCTTTGTTTCCTTCCCGCTTATCTCTACCCCCTCAAGCTTGTCGTCAAGCAAGCTCAGATAGCAAGGTGCATAGTTCATTCTGGGATTACTTCGCAGGAGAAACGAGGAAGCCCCCGCAAATGGAAGATCAAGAGGATCGAAGATTACAGTGCTCATGACGCTCGGCTGCTTGCCTTTTGCCTCAACCTCCCTGTACTCAACTTTGAAATTCGGCGTATCATCCGTGAATTGGTAACAGCGATCAGGCTCAAAAACGGTGGTTATTACTAATGGCCTAATACCACCTGCAGCGCTAGCTTTCCGAGACTTGGCGAAATCAATTCGCTTCCGTTTTTCTCAGTGTCAATCGCAACTGCGATCCAACCATCGTTCACGGTACTGCGTTCTGGAGTATTCCGCCGCACTTCCGTCCTCTCATACTCCAACAGGACAGCATATCGCTTCAAGGACTTGAAATTGTCGGCGTAGTCCAGGAGCAACTGCTGCACCTTCACGCTCTCAGATTCGCTCGGCTGCGCGTGACACAGATGAATACTAAATTGCAAGCAAAAGCAATAATAGAACAAGCACGAGAAGAAAAATCTTGGCTGCATGAACTAACCTCCCACGACTGGTCCACCACATGGTTCTGGCTTTATTTCGTACTCGTACTCAGCATCGCGGCACTCGTACTCCTACTCGTTTTCGATTCCGGTATGCTCGTTCCTGGCTCAGCAACGACGTTCAGACGTGACATTAGCCGAGTCATCATCGCAACGATGACGCGCGACGTATTCGATCGAGAGTCGATAAACGTCCAGTCGATCGTGGTCGAAAATTGGTTCGTTCGTCATTTCCCCATCGATTACGAGTACGAGTAACGGGCTGCGCACTGAGTACGAGCAATGGGCACTGTGCCATAACGAAAGGGTTAACGGCGGATTGGAGTTAGAGTTTGAAGTGCAAAGTGGAGGCAATGCCAATCTTGCCGTTCAACCCATTGTTCGCCAGCATTCGTCGACTAGAGGCCAAACGGCAGAATATACCAAAAGCTATGCTGACCACGAAATGACAGCAGAAAAAGGTAGGGAATCAGAATGAAGTTGATGGCGATCAATAATGAAACGAATACTAGATCTGGTCGATTCGTAAATGGAGTCTGCGAATTTCGTAGAAGGTAGACCAGTCGGGCCGCCCCAGCAAGATTTATCAATAGACCGGCTAAAAGTACCAATGCCACGTTTGATCTCTCTTCAGGCGAAGTTTGGTGGGCCAGAATTCACATCTTTTCCAAACTCCCTGACCCCAATCAAAATTGCCACACCCAAAATGACGCCGAAAGGGATCAGCAAATACTGAAATTCGATGTCTATTAGCCACGCAAGCGCTGGTGAGCATCCTGCGATAGTTATGAATGTGAGGAAAGAGAGAAGCGAAAACCTCATGCAGTCTGGCCTCAACGGGCCCGATTTACCGTCTCGGGCGTTTGGTATTGAATTGTTAATCGGCGTAGCCGAGGTCGGGGTCCAATCGAGTGTTCTGGCCGGCGAATTTACAAAGAGTGGCGGCAGAAACCCTGCCACGGTGAAAACGTCATCATTGAGGTATTGGTGTTTCATTTGTTTAAGCGGAATAACGGTACGAATCACCGAGCAGCGGGAGCTCGGGCTCCATTTGAAAAAACTATACCAACGCCGCTTTGTGTGCATCCGATCGTTATTTGGTTGACGCGAACATACGCTTCTTCCACGGAATTGGTGGGCAAATGCCCCAAGACTGATTATGGATGTTGAGAAAGTAGTTACACAGATCAGAAAACGGGCCTGGTGGGCACCATCGATCGACAATATTGTAACGATCTCCGACTCGCGCTTCGACAATGTATCGACAGCCATCCAAACCGTGTGCCTCTCCATCTAAGGATAGCGTCCAGAATCCTGAGAGATCGATGTTGTCGCTCATGGCGACCCAGTCCTGACCAGTGAGTTCGCGATTCACCACTTCGGGTACGAAACTCCGTCCCTCGTCGATGATGGATCCGATTCTCTTGCAGACGGCGGTAACACATGTGCCGTCTGATTCGACTCGGACCACACCTCCCGGCCTCTCGATCGACACGAATCGGTATGTGTGCTTGCTCGTTCGCTCCGACGCAAAAAGCGACTGCTCTTCCATCGCAATAAGATGCTGCGCAAAAAGCGGTGCAAAGAACTTGTTCCAGCCAGCGTTTGGGCGTTGCTGTTTTTCCGGGAAAAATGAAGCGATGGATTCGCAAGAAGTGTCCATCAGTTGTCCGAATAACCTGTTTCTTACCTTTTGACACGGTGAGAACATAGCCCGGTGACTTATTCTCACACGCAAACTTCTTAATGACTTACATTTTAACACTTATTCTCACTATGTGCACGGCGGTTTTCGGGCGCAAAACGG
>JBCCEO010000023.1:0-22631 GCA_039030255.1 Planctomycetota bacterium
CCCTCCTGTACAATTGCCAACTCCTCCAGTTGCTGGTCCTGTGGTCCCTCCACTACCTGGGCCGAATGTTACTGGGCCCGTCGCAGGTCCTGTAAGACCAGGTCCGGTCGCGTTGCCAGTTGCCAATGCAACACCTGCTGTAGCCAATGGCGTTGATCTGTACCGTCAGGGGATTCAGCAGCTAAGCCGAGGCAATCGGGAAGCGGCGCTCGACTCGTTCAAGAAAGCTTGGGAGTTCCGTGGCGAAATGGATTTTGCCACGAAGAGTGCTTTGAAAGACAAGCTGACGGCGATGCAATCGATCGCACTTCAGAACGCTGCTCCTGAGCAGATCAGCCCTGTTTCGCAAGAAGAACTCGCCATGCGACAACGCATGATGAGCGAAGTATCAGGCGAGATTGCTGCGGCTCAAGCGAATCAAGAGTCGGAACCTGAAGTCGTACGTGATCGACTTCAAACGCTTCGGACTCGAGTCAGTCAAGCCAATCTGGATGCGAGCACTCGCAAGCAGCTTTTGACGATCGTCGATCGACAAATAACTCAGCACCAGATCTATATGACTCAGCACAAAGCTGAGATCGAACAGAACATCAAAAACCGTCAAATCACCGACGAGATCGCCCTCAACCAGGAAGAGAAGTTCAAGAGGGATCAAGAGATCGCCTCCTTGGTCGAGACTTATAACGACCTGATGGACAAAGGCGACTTCATGGAAGCTGAGTACGTGGCCAAGCAAGTTACAGCACTGGATCGCAACTCGACCATTGCCAAACTGCTCATGGCTAACGCTCGCAACGCTCGTCGCATTGGCGAGTACGAAGAAATCCGTGAAGCTCGTGAGGACCTTTGGGTCGACGTGTTCAATGACGTGGATCGTGCCGCGAGAGACGCACTTCGTCCTGACAGGGCACCTTTGATCTTTGATGCAGAACGTTGGTCCGAAGTTACGAAAACACGTGCTCGCGAAGTACGTGAATCGGAAATTGGCATGTCGCCCGCTGAGAAAGAGATCTGGGACAAGCTCAAGCAGCTAGTCATGGTCGACTTCAAGCAGCGTCCCCTGGCAGAGTGCGTTAGCACGCTCTCGGACATGACCGGCGTCATGATGCACATCGACGAGGCTGGCTTGGCTCGCGAAGGTCAAACCTCGGACATGCCTGTCACTTTGACTCTCAATTCGCAAATCTCGTTGCGAACAGCATTGGATCTGCTGCTCAATACGCAGAACTTGGGTTATCAGGTTCGCAACGAAGTCTTGGTAATCACCTCAGCTCGAGACACGGCGAGTGCGAATGTACAGCGAACGTACACAGTCAAGGACTTGGTGATTCCAATTCCTAACTTTGTGAACGACTATAACAGTGGAATGGCGGGTGCGTTGCGACAAGCCTACGAGACCATTGGTCGCGGACTGGTTGCTCAAAAATCCGGCTCTGCCCCAATGAACAATAACGTGCAACTTGCTTCGGCAACCATGCCTGCGAATTCGCCTGTTCTGGGACAAGCGGCCAACTTACTTGGTGGGGGCAATCTTCCTCCGGCAATCGGTGGTGGTTTTGGCCTTGGCAGCGGTGGAGGCCCTACGATGGGCATGAATCCTCCTCCAATGTCTATGGGCTCGCCTGGACCACTCGGTGGTGGTGCCGCAATGGCCGATTTTGACACCTTGATGAACTTGATCCAGCAAACGATCGAGCCTGATTCTTGGTTGCAAAACGGTGGAACCAACACCATCCTTCCGTATCCATCCAACTTGTCGCTGGTTGTTAGTGCTCCCCAAACGACGCACGAGCGAATCGCCGACCTGCTTGAATCCTTGCGACGCTTGCAAGACCTGCAAGTTACCATCGAAGTTAAATTCATCACCTTGAATGACAACTTCTTCGAGCGTCTCGGTGTTGACTTCGACCTGCGGGTGGACGACAACGTACGAGAACTGCCTTTGGACGACCAAGGTCCAAGTACGGCTGTCGGCTTGGCTGGTAACTTCGACGCAGCAGCTGGCGTACTTCCATTCTCTGCTGACTTCGATATTGCTCTCACGCAGGAAAGCTTTGGTAGTTCTGTCCCAGCCTTTGGTGGTTTTGATGCGGCAGCCGGTGCAAGCCTAGGCTTCGCCATCCTCAGCGACCTGGAGATGTTCTTCTTCATGAATGCTGCTCAGGGTGACCAGCGAACCAACGTCTTGCAGGCTCCTCGCGTTACAATGTTCGATGGCCAACAGGCAAGTATCAATGATACGGTTCAACGACCATTCGTAACGAGCTTGACGCCGGTTGTCGGTGACTTTGCAGTCGCACAACAACCTGTGATTGTCATCCTCAGCGAAGGTACGGTACTCAACGTTCAAGCAACTGTCTCACCCGACAAACGATTTGTTCGTCTGACTCTGAACCCAACATTCTCCCAACTCGACCGGGTGGACACCTTCACGTTTGAAGGCTCACAAACTACGCGCACGAATTCGGAGCGAGCTGGAACTGACTTGCTCAATCCGAATGGCAGCACCTCTGGGACTACGGACGAGAACGAAACGATCATCGCAGGTACAACGGTTCAGCAACCTAGCTTTGCCACCACCTCGATTTCTACCACGGTCAGCGTGCCTGACGGCGGTACCATCCTACTCGGCGGTATCAAGCGGATGCGTGAAGGCCGATTGGAGCGAGGTGTGCCCATCTTGAGCAAGATTCCTTATGTGAACCGACTGTTCAAGAACACCTCAATTGGTCGTGAGACTAGCACCTTGATGATGACCGTTACTCCTCGGATCATCATCCAAGAGGAAGAAGAAGCCAAGTATGGAGTGGGGCCTTAATTTCGGCCACTTCTGCTGAGAACTACTTGCAACATTGCCCTCCAAATTGGAGGGCAATGTTTTTTATGTCCAGACAAGGAACCTAGGTTCAAACGCAAGGCCCTGATCATTCCTAGCCTGCGTTACAAAAGCCTTAACCTCCTGATGCGTTTTCTTCCGCGCACCGTTGCGACGGGCATCGCTGATATCGCAGTCAAGTGGTAGAGATAGCAACTCTCCTAACCTAACCGACAAATTCAATCGCTACGTGGCTTCCTACCGTGTTTTAGTACGCTCCCTCGCTGCAAGGCCGCTCGGCCAAATTTTTCGCGAACTTTATCGGTTGCCTGATCCAAACGCGCTTGGGCTTCCACCTCAGCTTGCTCAGCCACGGAATCGTCGAACAACCCCAATTGCACGGGACGAACCGATTGAAGATTGCTTATTCCTACTCCGATCAAGCGCAAATCCAGTTTGCGAGTTGTCGGCAATGAATTTAAAAACAGGTTTTGTGCGGTTGACCAAATTGGCTCGGTGTTGTTCGTCGCTCGCCCAAGGCTACTTGCGCGCGTGACGGTATGAAAGTCCGAGTATCTAACTTTCAGTTGAACCGTCTTTCCGTGTTCGTCTTTTTGCCGCAAGCGGCAACCGACTTGTTCGCATAGTTCCAGCAACCGGGCCAACAATACCTCTTGATCCTCTACATCGGTGGCAAAAGTCGTCTCATGCGAGACCGACTTAGCGATGCGCTCGGATTGGACACGGCGATTGTCAATTCCCTGCGACAGGAGCCAAAAATGCTCGCCCACATTTCCAAATAGCTGTTTCGACTTCTCAGGACCTAGTCGCCGCAGTTGACCGAAAGTTGTGATGCCACGTGCCTCAAATTTACGCTGCGTTACGCGACCTACACCCCAGATTCTTGATATTGCGAGTGGCTCCAAAACTTCTAGTATTCTTTCTTCTTCGATAATCGTAAAGCCATTGGGTTTTTCTAAATCACTAGCCAGCTTGGCCAAGAATTTGTTCGGAGCCACACCAACCGACGCTACCAATTGTAATTCAGACTGAATATCCTGCTGAATCATTTGGCCTATCTCCGCAGCATGTCCGAAGAGTTGCTGTGATCCCGTGACATCCAAGAAGGCCTCGTCGAGCGACAATGGCTCTACTTCCGGCGTGTAGCGTGCAAAGATCTCGCGAATCTGCTTGCTGATGTCAGCATAGAAAGCCATGCGTGGCCGAACAATTGCGGCTTGCGGGCATAGGCGTTTGGCCTTGGAGCAAGGCATTGCGCTATGTACCCCAAAACGCCGCGCCGAATAGTTAGCGGCTGACACGACGCCGCGCCCTTTCGGCGAGCCTCCGACAATAAGTGGCTTGCCCCGCAATTCTGGGTTTTCGCGTTCTTCTACGGACGCATAGAAAGCGTCCATATCTACATGGAGAATCATGCTACCACTGTAACGGCTTTCTCTTGGGACAGAGAGGCAGTTGAACGCGATTATCTAATTTGCGTCGAGGAACTACTGCTCAACGTCTTTCACCATTTTCTCAACTTCTTCGCGGCTAACTAACTGCTTGTCTTCCAACAGCCAAACGAGATGCTTGATGTACAGTTTTATTTCGGAGAGTTCGGCAGTCAGCAGGGTCAATTGTTCCTCCTGAGCCATGTCCAAGCAATCTTTGCTATGCATTTGACGTTTGATCCGCGCAACTTCCTGCTCAACATCTCCAATATCGAGACGGTTCCCAATATCACCCAGTAGCAAGGTTCGCCCCCAACCCATCCTTCTCCCCTCTATTTCGAATACAAAACCGATTGCCACTCATTATGGCCGTTTCACTGGTCAAACCGAGGCGCGCAATTCCGGAGACTATTGAAGAGTTCTGTCTACAATCAGGGCAGGACAATGAGCTCAGTCGTCCCAAGCGCAGAGGTCGTCTATATAAGCCGCCGAACCATCGCGAAGCCAGCCATCCAACTGAGCCTGCTCTTTCAGTTGCTGGCCTCGAACCGTAGGAACAACCAAAAAGCGGCAATCGATTTCTGGAAGTGAAGTCATATCGCTCCAAAGTTTTTCAAACTGCGAGACGGGATAGACGTCTTCCTGACCGTTGCCCCAGCGTTTTTTGACGTCTTTGAGAGTCAGGTAAGTTGGCAACCTACGACCAAGTCGACGGATTGCTGCATCAACATGTTCACGCTGATCAAGCATGCCACGGGAAAGTCCAAACACTTCGAGGAGCAGATCCAAATCGATCCAGGTCGTCATCGAATTGTAGTACGAAAGTTTGAATTCATCCCGTTCATTTGGCATCGCCAAACCTTCGACCAAACGAACACGCCCATCCACGCGAGCTAGCCCACCACCGCGGTCTTCTAATCGCCTTGGAATGACTTCAAAGGAAAGACAAGCTCCACTGGATATATGATGAGCCAGAATCCGCGGATTCAGCTCGGCGCCCAATGTGTCCACATTGTGCAGCATCAAGTATCTCAGCTGTGGCTGCTCTTGCAACAAAGTATGCAAGACGCCGTTACGAAGTAGATTTGGAACTTCGTACCAATGACCTACGGGGTGCAAGCACTGACCAGACACGTTGTCGGTATAGTCTTCGGCTTCTCCTGCTTCCGCGGCCCAATTCAGCAGTGCCGCTCGCGTACTTTGCCGCACTTTCTCCTGCTGTTCATCAAGAACTTGCTGCGGCAAACTCTCCCAAGCAAAGCGTAGATCGCGTTGGGTCGGAATCATTCGCAGCCCAACGCTGCTCCCCTTGGACAAGATCTTCTTGCCGCTGTAGTTCAAGCGCTTCATCCAAGCCGCAATAGGTGCGTGTGTCATATAGCCTGTAGCAACAATATGCGTCGGAAAGGCTCCGTATTCGATGCCAACTCTTCGACTCTTCGCCAAATGAACTTCTAGAAAGTTACGATGATGTCCACCGAGTCTCGAGAATGGATGCAGTGCTTTCACGACTCCAGCGCCTTGCGTCCAACGACTGCCAACACCCGCGGCTAGAGTTAGTACAGCTACTTCGTTATTCGCGAGTGTAGCCAAAGCTTCCTCCAGGGCGTGCCCGTCGGGAGCAACACGCACATCCAAGATTTCCTCAGCAGAAACATCCTCTATTGTGGCACTGGGGGCCAGACGATTCTGTGACAACCCAAGTTTACTAAGGCGGATGTCCTCGCGAAGCTGTTCGTGAGCGATGGGATCGAATCCGTTCTCTTCTAGCAGCTCCCGCAAGGTTTCCTTTGTCGAATCCTGCTTTGCATTTGGCGCGGGTAGCATCTTGCGCATTAAGCGTTGAGGCAATTTCTCCTGGGCATCTGATTCACATAATTCATGCACCTGTGAAAGCTCCGCCAACTGTGCAGCAGTAAGATCTGCTCCAGTGTGTCGCAACAATCTTGGGATCATCAACTCGTAGTAACCTGCTGGCATCTCACCACTTGGCACGATTCCCGCTACAGTACCACCATCATTGATTTCGAAATCATAGACGACTGGATCCATGGCAAAAGGCAGGCTGCTTTCCAGTTGCTTCTTAGTTTTCAGCATGGTTTGGCCAAGCCACTCCGCGGCTTCGGATTTGACTCTAGGATCAAAAATGAAACCCATTCCGCCGCCAGCCATCCCGCCCAGCATCCAGAATCCCCAAAAGTCGTCGCCGTATTTTTCTGAGCTTTGCTCGATCAACAATTCGGTATACAGATTGGAGCACCAGGGTATGATCTCTTGCAACGGCTCGCGAAAGTTGATCCCGGTGAGCTTGCCGATTCTTTGCAAATCACCTTCTTGGAGGGCATCGATCATCTCGTCCAGAACCGCCATCGCATCCTGGCGGGCTTCCCATTCTCGTGGGCTGCGCAACAAATACTTCTCGGTAACCATTTCCAAGATGGGACCGACATTTTGTGCCATTCCCCCGTGGACTAAGACTAAAGAATCTTGCAGTTGCTGACGGGTTTCAGGTGCAATCTCACGGTCTGAAAACACATGATGATTCGGTAGCAATCGACCTCGACTAATTCCGAACTCGGGGTCACCTTCGGTAGTCTTCGCACCGTGAATCAGCTTGATTCCTGGCCAGATGCCTCCTGAGTCCTGCCAGCCGCCTCCGGACCCACCAATCCATTCACCAAGAATGGCTCGTGCAGCCACAATGCGTCGATCTTCTTCGTTCAGTCCACCTTCGAGATCGGCAACTTGGTTCGTCGCCCGCATACAAAGTGATATTAGCGATCCCAGTAGATTGGTCGACACGGCCAATCGGGACCCCTTGGGAATATCATTGACGCGGCTAACGATTTCTAAGCCCCTTCCTGGCCCCAGCAGACCTGAAAGCACGGTATCAATAGAGGCATCGCATCCCTCGAGTCCGGGTGGAATCAAACCGGATGCAATAATGGCCGCTTTTAACAGTCCTAAATAGTCCCGAGCAAAGTCGAAAACCTCGCCCAACGTGCTCACATCAGCCACCGCGGCCAAATCTATGCTAACCAGCCTTAGAACAGGTTCTTCAATCACACGAAGAGCGCACTCGATTGGAGGCGCTGGTTGTCCATGCCGCCCTTTGACGGCCAAATCTACAGAAGCATTAATGACTCGGGCGCCCTCAGGAAAATCCATCCCTAAGAAGAAAATGTCGCTCCAGCCACTATGTGTGAAATCCATGCGCACACTGGTTTGCTCACGCAGCAGCGGAAAACTGCCATCTGGCTTTCGCTCTAGTAATTTTTTTCGAATTCGCAAAGGTAGATCATCTGGGTGGCCAGTTCGGAACATCCATTGATTGCCGCTGACTGTCCGAACGCTTCGTCGCACCTGATCTGCCAGAGTCTGAAAGGCCAACTGATGGTAGGCGTGGGCCAGAGCACTTGAAAGCGTGATACTTGGTCCATTGCTTTCCTGCTCTATCAAGAACTCGCGAATCGCTTCCTGAAAGCGGCGACTGAGCAGCTTTTCGTAGCCGGCAAAAGGAATTTGCCCCGACTCTCGCCCCTGCAATGTCAAAGGCAAATGAAAACGATGCAGTGCGTACAAGAAAAACAGTGCTCGAACACTATGGTAGAGGTTGGTCGACTGCTTTCGAAATTCCTCTAACGCGCGACAAGCCTCCAGCAATTCGCCACGGCCCATACCGGCCACGAGCCGCTCCAAGGGCTGATCACGCTTACCAGCCTCTTCGGACACAATGGTCTCAATCAGCTGCTTTGTTCTGGGGCTTGTGGTAGAACTCATTTGCTTTATCTCTTTGCAACCAATTCAACCAACTCTGTCAAAACACTATCACGATCATCTCCAGCCAGGGCCATCGCTAGCTGAGCGAAGAGCAGACCAAACTTTGAACCGATGTCATAACGTTCGCCCTTGAGTTCAGCGGCCAGGTAGCGTTGGCCATATGCCAACTGCCCAAGAGTCTCAGAGATATTGAGCGAATCGTTGGTTCCTAGCTGGGTCAGATTTTCGGCAAGCAAATCGAAGAACTCTGGCGTAAGAACGTGCATTCCGAATAAACAAAGGTAGAAGCCGGCACGCTGCCCGGGAACGATCAACTGCCTTTCTGCCACCGTTGGCGTTGGTTTCTCGAGTACAGTACGTACCTCGAACAAACCAGATTTCTGCGCGACGGGTTGACCGCCTATTACTCCAAAGGAACTCAGTTGATTTTCGCGAGTTGGCTGAATTGCAGAAACAGCACACTGCTCTGCTTTAGCAATTTCCAGTAACTGCGAAGCGCAGGACTTGCCGTTGCGCGTCACATACAAGTGATCACTGACCAGATGCAAGAAGGGTTCCTGCCGCGTGAAGTCGCGGGCTCGCAATAGTGCATCGCCGTAACCCCGAGGGTTGTTTTGCTCAAAGAACCGGAGCCTACCTTCATAGCCTTTTAGGGCAGATTGATAACGCTTGATCTGGCCCGGGCAAACAACAATAGCCACTTCTTCAATTCCAGCCCGGGTAACCTCGCTAACCAGCAACTCGAGAGCCGAACCAGCTTGGCTCGACTGATCAACCACTGTTTGCAGCGGCAGATCAACTTGGCCAGGGCCAGCGGCAGTGATAACAGCTTTTTTGATCAGCATGCCAATTACTTCCAATTCAAAAACTGAGTTCTGCTGAAATCTGCCAGATCCCAACGGGTTTTGCCAACAGAGGGGCGTCAGGAAGCGTGAAAATCGACCCATGGAGGACACTATCCCGGTTGTATTAGTTATTAGGTCTAATTCATAATGAAAACTGAATCAGGGAATGAACAGGGAAGGTGGAAATGGGAGGCATGGAGGCGATCTTAGAAGAAAAAGACTTCTGCAACTTCGGCGAAGACTTGCTCAATCCCTACGCACGCACCAGCTTGCGTTCCACGTCTTCTGAAGATAGCGACTCGCTACGCGCCCAAGTCCGCAAATATGTCCCGCGAGAACCTGGCGTATACGGCATGTTGGACCCCAAGGATCGATTGATTTATGTGGGCAAATCGAAATGCCTTCGAAACCGTTTACTCAGCTACTTTTTGCCTAACAACGAAGAGGATAAGGCTGGCAGAATAGTCCAATCCACCAAGTCCATTATCTGGGAGCCGCAGCCGAGTGACTTTGCCGCCCTCTTAAGGGAACAGTTTCTGATTCGACATTTTCAACCCAGATTCAACGTGCAAGGCATCCCACGCAGGCAGCAAGCCATTTTCATCTGCCTCGGAAGGCAACCTGCAGAACAATTTTATACATCTAAAAAATCGGACGCAAATGCCGATTTTGTACTTGGCCCTCTGACAGGGGCGGGGCGGGCAAACCGAGCTGTAGAGGTATTAAATCGCATCTATCAACTGCGCGACTGCAACAGCACGCAGCCCTGTAGCTTTACCGAACAAATGCAGCTTTTTGATATCGAGCTTCGACCTGGATGCATTCGCCTCGAAATCAAATCCTGCTTAGGACCATGTATCTCCGCCTGCTCACGTAAGGAATATGATGCTCAAGTAGATGCGGCAAGGAAATTTCTACGTGGTCAATCAGATTACCCAGTCGAACGGGTCGAGACCATGATGGCCGAGGCTGCAACGAACTTGCACTTTGAACAAGCCTCAGTTTTACGAGAAGATCTGCGTTGCGTTCGCTGGCTGATGTATCGCACTCAAGACATTGCTACTGCACGCCAAAACTACACTTTTGTGTACCCCGTCGAATCTTACCCAGAGACAGGACGAAGCCAGTGTATCTGGTATCTCATTCGGCACGGAATGATCGAAGGTGCGATCGCCAAACCGCGAAACAGCGACGACAAAACGCAAACCAGGGAGCTACTTACTCGTTGGTACAAGTCCGACAACTCTATCGGATCCGGTTTTGTTGCCAGACCAGAATCTCTAGCGTTGGTCACTAGTTGGTTTAAGAAGAATGGTAGAGAGCTCAAAAAAACCTTCAAACCAACCCCAAAGCGATTGGACCGCATGCTTTCCGCGCAAGAAACGGCCAATTTCTAAGCGCATTGGTGAATAGCTCGAAAAAGGGCTGCAGAGCTCGCTGCCACGCTGCCATATGCATCTTTCGCCTCGCCAGCATAATGAGCGAACCAATAATCGTAGTGCTTAGAACCCGTGCTATCGGCACTGTCCGCACTACGGATTGACCAGCAAAGTTTAACTATCTTGCCCGTCCCGACCCAAGTAATTGACGCTCTCGATTCCAACTAAGACCAATTACTGTTCTGGTCCTTGAACGACCGATCATCCAGATGAGATCTGTTGCATTCATTGCGTTTGTAGTTCTCTCATGAGTGCCACCTCCCAGGACGAAGAATCTTGAGAAGTTTGGCTGCCAGCTTGTTGGAACTTTTCAACCAAGGACCTTTTGTTAGGAATGATCTGGATGCGTCACCGGGGTTATCGAGTATGGATGGCAGCTTCCACTGCAGGTGTCATTCTTTCACTCGTATTCTTAGTAGTGGAGAAACACATGAAGACGTCGCCTGCCCCGACGACGTCCAAGGCGATGGCCTCCCTCGCGGGTTTGCCTCAACAATCGGCAGCTTCACTGACGTCGAAGCCTTTTGAGTTTCCCCCGGCAAGGCCTCTTCCCAAAGAGAATTCCCTTCAGTCAGGAATCCAACTTACCCTCGATCCTGCGCTCACCGAGCAAACGGAAGAGAGCTTCCCAACGGTAGATGAAGCCGCTGTAGAACGTAAGACCGAGGAACAAACCAGCCACTTTACGGCGCGGCACATCCACCAACCACCGGAACCAGTCGCAACCGTGACACTTGGTGAACCTGTTGCTGATTCTGAGCTAACAGCACTTCCTTTACATAGCGACAAGAAGGAAGTTAGCTATTTGATCGAGGCCATGGACAAGGCCTTTGAACGCCCAACACAAGTCGCAAGCTCCTCGAAAACAGTCCTAGAAAATCATGCTACAGCGCGGGAGACGGTAGCTATCGTAGAGCGTCCTGCTCCTGTGATGCTGCAGCCCAAACTACCTGTTCCCGAGTATCTGAGGCAGTCCTTCGATGCGTTGCGGATCAAACTTGGAGGTTCATCAAACACAGCTGCTGAGGAATTCAATCACTACGTTGGAAAGCCGCCAACTTACTCTTCTACCCCTGTAGCTGACGAAACGAGCCAGCAACTAACCCGTTGGATCGCTGAGAGCCAGTCGATCCTCCATCGAGTGATCTACGAATATGGATTGGAACACCCGAAGAGTGACATTGAGATTCGCAATCTGCGAATATTAGCACAACAAGCATCCCAGCTAGCTGAAAGCATGTCCGACTTTGAGTTGGCCGCCTCCGTTATTCGACTCGGCTATAGCGTCCAGCGTAAAGCCGACCTGTGGCTCGCCCTTCGTGATTGCCTTGATAAAACTTCTATCGCACTAAAGGCGTCGCGAAGTCCGAAACGAACCCGCGACAATCTCGATCAAGCGATCAAAGCTGTGCAAAGCAAACTTGGCGATTCTGCCGACGGAATCGCTTGGGCAAATTTCCTTTTGCTTGAAGACCTAAAGCAATGGAATGCATCAACCAATTTGAATACAGATACGGCGATCGTGCAATCCGCGCTGGATCGCTTGCATTGGCAAGAGCTTGACGCAACGCAGCGCGTAATGCTGAGCAGCCGCGAGTTCCAAAATCTGGAAGCAATTCTTGTCGTCTCCAAACTTGAAAGTATCGACTTTAATGAGCTTCTGAGGCTTATTGAGCAACTTGAGCAAGACCCCGTTAGCCGCGTCAGTAGCGCGCTGGCCAGCATGACGCTTTGGCTAAATACTTCCAACAGCCCGCAGTACCAACAACTGGCTGCGATATTGGACCAACACTATCGCAATGCGAACTTGCGACTGAGTGTTTCAGGCACGCTACTTGAACGATTTCTCCCGGAGTCACAACAGGAAATACGTCCTGTGCGGCAGAGGATCCTTGGAGCAGATACACGCGGTAAGAGCAGTCTTGAAACAGAATTGAAACTCAAACTCATTCCCGATTCCGATGCGTGGCACGTCGGAATCAATGTTCTTGGCGACATGTTGAGCAATACCCAAGCCAGTAAGGGACCCGCGGTATTTCACAGTACGTCAACAGCTCACATTGATAGTCGTAGGTATCTAAGGATATCCCCACGCGGCTACACAATCTCGAAGAATCCTACGAATGTGAATTCCCAAGATTACCTGAGAAAAATGAGCACAGACTACGACGGCCTACCCGTCATCGGCGATTTTGTTCGAGTCTTAGCTCGTGAACAATTCAACCAAAAACGAGGCTTAGCAAAACGCGTTACTCAGCGGATAATTGCCAGAGAGGCCGACGCAGAACTCGACCGGCAGTTGGAGCAAAATCTGGCTAAGGCGGAATCGGAATTCCAGAAACGTTTGCTCGGTCCACTCGAGCGAATGAATCTTAATCCCACTGTTTCGTCAATCAACACAACGGAAAGTCGCCTCACAGTCCGTTATCGGGTAGCAAGTGATTTGCAAATGGCATCTCACACGCCGCGTCCAAGGGCGCCAAGTGACTCGTTCATGAGTCTTCAGTTCCACCAGTCCTCACTCAACAATGCCATTGCTCAACTCGGCTTGAGCGGTAGAACCTGGAAAATCGCTGAGCTCTTTGAACATCTAGGGAACGTGTTCCAGCAGCCTAGCTGGACTTTGCCAGAAGATGTACCTGATGACATCACCATACGATTTGCTGACACACGTGCCGCGACAATTGAACTGCTAGACGGCAAGCTACGCCTGACGCTCCGAATCGCGGCGCTTAAGCAGCCAAGCCGTAGGATCGACATCGAGCGCTTTCTTGTGCATTCGACATACGTCCCTATTGCTTCAGGACTTGACGCGGAATTGGTTCGAGACGGCGTAGTTGAAATCGTGAGCCGGCGCAACCGTATTCCGCTTCGCCTGATCTTTGCCAAAGTCTTTGTAGCCAATCCACAGATTCCGCTGATTAGCCAGCAGTGGCAGCAAGACGAAAAAGCGGAAGGTCTTGCAGTTTCACAACTTGAAATCCGCGATGGTTGGCTCGGACTTGCGTTAGGCAACGCGGACTCGCCACAAGCTGCCGCCGTTGCCAATCGGGCTCAAGAAATCAAAACTCGCTAATTAAAATTCGCAGGTTAGCGCAGCTTAGCGCCGGCTAGCGCCATCGGAGTTGATGCGTTTCGAGCCGATCCACGAAAGCGACATTAAGCCTCAGAGCACTTGCCGAGCGAGATAGGGAAAGTCCTGCAACGGAGTCTCGAAAGCGAAAATGCTCTACGAAACCGTCTTCGCGAAGCAAATAAATCGTTTGATCCGCGTCGGCCATCAACCAAACTGCCAGACCCGTTGAAGGATCCTTGCTAACCGATGCAATGTAATCCTCGCGAGCCCGCTTTCGTATTGGCATTCGGAAGTGCCAAGCAGGATTGAACTGTTCGTCCAACATGAGCATCGCGGGCTCATCGCGAGCCAACCAACCTCGGGCCAAAACTCGGCTTCGGGAATCATCTTGCCACGCAATCCAGCTTCCTGAACGTGGCTTAAATCCCAACATTTTCTTGGGTACCGAAGTCGTCTCTTTCGAACCAAAAGACACCTGCTTGCCCAATCCGGGCAATCTATTTACGGTTGACTCATAATCCAATTGCAACCACTCTAAGCTGCCATTTGCCAAAACGATGCGGCCTTGCACCACCGAGTTTTCCGTCGATTGTGGCAGCAAGGCAACCGGCAGATTGGGGCAAGTCCCACTCAACTGCTCATGATTCTCAGGATCGATCAAGATCAGTTCTTTTTCGGCAGTGATCGCAGCTAACCTGGGTGTTTCATTGGTCTTTAAGTTGAGCCAAGCGAATTCATGCGGCATCGCATTGATCTGCAATCCAATGCTTTGATTGCGCTTCTTCTCGCAGTCGTAAAGTTGCAGTAGCTTTGTTTGCGTCGACACCAAAGCCACGTAGCGCCCCGACGCATCAATCAACAGCTTGCCTTGAGGCTGCCATTCCCACTCAGGATTCAACTCCAATGAAGATTCTGGTGTATTTGCATTGCGAATCCAAAGCGAACCATTCTCATACAAAGTCCATATTCGCTCCTGAGTGTCGCTTCCGGTTGCGAGTGCTTTGGAATCGAATCCAATCGTCTTTACGATCTCCAGCCCTACCAATTCAGGGCTATAGCTAGGCTTTACTTCTGACGTTACTTGACGGTTCTGATCAATGGCGAAGGCGCGTTGGAGGTTTGCATCAAAGCGCCGCAAGACGTTTCTGACTGCCGACTGCCTCCTTGATGCAACATCGACACCTTGATCAATCTGCTCCAATAACTCGGGAAGTTCAGCTAGCAAGTCAGGTTGATACCCAGTTTCGATCAACTGAACCCGGTTTTGCTCATCCATTAACACGACTGTTGGCGCCTCTTCGATACGAAAGAGATCTCGCCCGATGGCGTGCCGATCTACGGCCAATCCTCCAGGCAGCTTCCATGCACTGGGCAAGGAATCAAAGGTCTGGCCCCGTGGAACTGTTGGCTCGGCCCAAACAAACTGAACTCGCAGCCTTGCCTCATCGGATTGTTTCTTATTTATCACTTCAACTTGTTGAAGCAGTTGTTGCGCCAACAATCGACTGGACTCATGATCGGCCAGCCAGACCAATATCGTGGCCGCGTTTCTGGCATGTCCTGAATTCTGAAACACTGCCTGGCCTTGGTGATCCAATAATTGAAAGGCTGGCACCTGCGTTGCAACGGCTGGGTTCAAACTGACACTCGGCGCCGGAACGAAATGTGTCACTAGGAAATCAGAGGATTCGACCGGAACTTGGAAACCTGACCAATCCACAATCTTGTTGGTCTGTATTCCTTCAAGTTCAATGGTCAAACGTAGGTTGGTAATTCGATTGTCTGCCAGTATTTCCGGTGGCAAGTTTTGATTGGGCAAAACAAGACGCCGCAGCATCATGGATGCTTTCTCGATATACAGTTCGTATTCCAGACCACTCGTTTCCACAGCGATAACGTGGCAGCCACGATCACCAATCATTGCGGACGGCTTCAGCACAACAGAAGAATCATCGCGAACCAGGCCGTCCAAAGGATTTGGGCTAAGTAGCAGATCCAGCTGCGGCGGAAAGCCTGCCAGGCCGGCGGATAGACTCTGGGCAACGATTGGATCTGCCAGGAGCCAGTCGAAATCGACTTGCTTTGTGAGTGCACGACTGAGCACTTGCTTGGCAGGTGCGATCTCTTCTCGATTGATTCTTAGACGCCAGCGGTCATTGGAAGGTCCGGCTTGAACAGAATAAACTTGCAGTCCAATTTTCCCACTGTCGTCCCAGGCTACCGATAGGGGCGCGTGGTCGTGGTGGGATTGCCCTTCGAGTTTGTACTCCAAGCGTACGAATGCTTCATCCCTATAACTTGATAATCGCGCGTAGGCTGCAGCACACTCGCGAAGCGTCGCGCGCGGCGCCGAATTCTGACTTACAAACTTCGTTGTTGCTTCTGAAGGTGCGATGGACGTGTTGGTAGCTGCGGGTTTCGTTCGGTCACAGCCTGCGGAAGCTACCAGCAGAAATAGTGCCAGAAGAGGCAACCACGTCACTCGAGGTGGTTGGATGGGTTTCACGCAAAGAAGCAGACCACGCCGAAACACGGTTATTTGTACTCCGACCGTTGGCATGCTCTTTTCCATTTTCTCCACCTCAGTTTTGCGCTTTGAAATCGAGTTACAAGCCCTCTCCTTTTGCCGGATCTTGACATAAGATGAGACCTCTAGAAGTCTGGTATCAGAATCCCCGTTTTGGGACAACGCGACCTAAGGTACGCGTGCCAATGCTGTCATTCAGGACGGAAATGCCAATTCCGCGTAGTGCTACGGCGCTGTGCCGTAGATATTGGCCAATTTGATACCTCGATTTTGTATAGCGGGTCATCCCTTAGACGGAAATTCGATCCACATCAGTTCAACTCCTACAGATCGAAGAGGCGATGGCGGCATCCGATTCTCTCCAGCTACAATTTGGTGTCGACGCGACATGGGAACTACCCGGGCGGGATACAATCCAACCCTTTATGGATTCCAATGTACCGGCGGTTACGGATATCACTTCCGCAGTTTACGACGCCTTGGAATCACCCATTGAGTTCCCGTCCCTGGATCAAGCCGTTGTTCCTGGAGATTCGCTTGTATTTGCCGTCGACTCGGCAATTCCTCGTCTTCCCGAAGTATTAATCGCCGTTCTTGGTTGGTTTCAAGCCAAAGGTTGCTCGCTCGAGAACATCCACATTCTGCTGGCAGGAAACGGCACTGCGAGCGACGCAGGCGAGGCGGGGGATGCCCTTGCCGACATCCTGAAACAAAAACTGGGAACCAGCATTAGTGTTGAATCGCACGACCCAGATGACGAACAAAAAGTTGCCTACGTCGCAGCCAATCAAGACTCCAATCCCATTTATATGAATCGGACTCTGGTCGATGCAGATGTTGCGATTCCAATCACATGTTCTCGCAGCACGAATTCTCTGGACTTCTTTGGCTCTTACGGTCTCTATCCCTTGCTATCAGATCGTACGACACGTGGTGCCTTTTATCGTTTTACCGATTTGGATCGTGCGAAAACCCATGGAAAGCTCACGGACTGGGCCAACCAAGCCGCGAAATGGGCAGGCTTCTTGGTAGCGATTCAGGTCATTCCTGCTAGCCAGAATCAAGTCGCCGCGGTGCGTTCTGGCTTGATGGACGCACTGGAGGCTGAGTGCGAAAAATCGATGAACGAAGCCTGGAAGACAGCAGTCAACGAAAGCCATTTGACCATCGCCTTGCTCGATTGCCCTGCGCAGCAGAATTGGCTTGGTCTAGCCCGCTCGCTCTATAAAGCAAATCAGTGCACGCGTGACGGTGGAGCCATTGCATTGTGTACTCAGCTGCACGAATCGCTCGGCAAGTCTTTGGGGCGTCTGCGGCGTGAATCGAAATCGGAAGAGGCACTTTCTAAGAAGCTGGCCAAAGACACCAGTGATGATGCCATTGCTGCATCGATGATCCATTCCATTACCCAGGATAAACATCTATACCTAGCCTCAAAGATGCGCCCCGACACGGTAGAAAGCATCGGAATCGGAGCTGTTCGTGAAAATCGTGAACTTGCACACTTGACCGAACAATTCCCTAGCGTAGCGGTTCTATCCTCGGCCCAACACAGGCATATCGAACTCATAGGCTGAATGCTTCCCAGCGAGTATGGGCGGACGTGGCCATTGCGCTTGAGCGGCAGATTGCTGCAATAACAACTGTCCAAGGGCAATTCTGCAGGCGCAGGCGTTTTTTTTGTGTGGGCAGGTTGGAAATGCTAAAATGGGAACATTGCTGCTGTCTTAAACTTTTCCATTGCTTCCGCTCGTCAAACGCCGATAAACTGAGTATACGGGAATTCCCGAACTGAATTTGGAAGGCGGCTTTTCCACCTCGTCGATCAACCTGATCTCATCGGGTTCTTTTCTTTCTCGCAGGGTAATTTTAGTGGGCGCTTCGCAAGACTCGCAAAGCATCGAGAATCCACTCAATGAGAGCACAAGTTCTCTTGGTGATGGCGTTCCGCCAATAACACCCGCGCCCCCACCAACGCCACCCAAACCACCAGCGCCTCGCCCGCCGACCCCCGCTCCTCCTCAAAACCAAACAACCTCAGCTGCTGTTCCTGTAGCAACTCCGGGAACGCGGCCAAATCAGCCTACAGCACCACAGCCACAGCCGCAGCCAATTCAGCAGCGCCCGACCCCACGGCAGCGCCCTACGACCAAACCAAACGGCTCGGCTGCTTCCACAACCACGACTGCTACTTCAGAATCCGCAGCGCGCCCTCGATCGCGAAGCCTTTGGCAGCGATTGTTCGGGAGTCGTGGACATGTCCCCTCGGCAGCGGGTGAGCACTTAGCGCAACAAGAAGAAGAACGACGCCAAGCTCCCTCGTGGATGGTAAGCTTCATATTTCATCTGTTGGTGTTGATCATTCTCGCCCTGATCCCTCTGCAAAACCTTACGTCCGGGCCGCTCACTTTGGTTTTTGGAGAAGCTGGTGCAGAGAGTGCCGGAGAGTTTGAGCTACAAGGCTTAGAGACAGCACAGCCAGCCGAGCTGCCAGAAATGAACACAGCAGAGCCGTCGGAAAATATGGTCGACCCGACGGAGATCCTGAAAGTGATCGAAATGCCGAACTTGGATATCCAAGCCGACACGAAGATCGCTGAGGATGTGCAAGTCCAGGACATTCCGTTCGGCATTCGAAATGGTTTGACGGGACGTCAAGGCCCTTTGAAGGATGCACTCCTTTCCAAGTTTGGCGGCAGTAAAGAAACACAAGACGCAGTAGAGCTTGGATTGGCATGGCTTGCGAAGCAACAGAAGAGCGACGGGAGCTGGAGTCTTATTGGTCCTTACTCAGATGGAGGAGCACTGGAGAATCGAACCGGCGCCACGGCCATGGCTTTGAACGCATTCTTGGGCGCTGGCTATACGCAACTCGAGGGCAAGTATGCGAACAATGTGAAACTCGGGTTGAAGTATTTGATCCGAAGGCAGAACAGCGAGGGTTTGTTCGCGAAAGATGAGCCCGAAAGGCAGTACATGTACGCTCAGGCTATTGCTTCGATCGCAGTGGCGGAAGCATACGGAATGACTGATGACGAAGAGTGTCGCAAAGCAGCATTGCTGGCCGTGGATTTTGCACAGTATGCTCAAGGCAGAGAGAAAGGTTGGCGTTATGAACCAAGAACAGATTCCGACTTATCCGTAACGGGCTGGTATGTCATGGCCTTAGAGACAGCCAAGATGGCGGGTCTTGGCGTTGATGAAAAGAAGTTGGCCGACGTTTCCGATTTCCTGGATTCGGTCTCGTTCGAAGACAAGACCCGGTATGGCTATGCAGAATTTGAGCGCGATCCAAGTTTGAGCATGACGGCCGAAGGTGTACTGTGCCGAATTTACTTGGGTTGGAAACGGAGTGATCCAGCTCTACTAGCAGCCGTCATAGACGACTTGCTCCCCAACAAACCTTCGCTTAACGCTGATCAGTATAGTGTCTATTTCTGGTACTATGCGACTCAGGTTGTTCATCATGTTGGAGGCAAATACTGGGACGAATGGAATGAGGCCATGAAAGCAACCTTGCCAACCATGCAGGAAAAGAACGGCAAGGAAGCTGGAAGCTGGGATCCTAATGTCGACATGTTCGGCGCCTCTGGGGGCCGCCTTTATGTGACCTGTTTCAACATCTATTGCCTCGAAGTCTACTACCGGCACTTGGCTCTCTACGACCTCAAATAATCGCTTCACTCCCGACATCAGGGCTCCGGGGCTACCACAGGCCTTCTTCTTCCTTAGAGCTGGGGCCCAGCTTCCCTCGAATCGAATCGAGTAGCTGACTCGCATCGTAGAGCACGCCTGCTTTGATCACAGTTTGTACATTGCGCGTATTGCGTATCAATTCCAATGGATTACCACTAACCACCACCATATCGGCCGACTTGCCGACGGCAATGCTGCCATGCATCGCTTCAATTTTCAAGGCTTTTGCCCCATTGATCGTCGCGATGCGCAATACGTCGCGATTCGGAATTCCACTCTGCGAGAGCAAATCCATTTCACGATGAATGCCAAAGCCTGGCAAGTGATTTCCATTGCTGACATGGTCAGTGCCCAGGCTAATCATCCCCCCTGCTCGGTGAAAGTCGGCGATCGTTTCGCGTTTCGCGCGATAAATCCTCTGGTAGATTTCCATACCTTTCATCGGCGCTCGAGCTCTCGTTATCTTCTGCATGTACGGCGTGAAGAACTGGCTTTCATCGATCCAGTACTCGTACTCCTCGTGCGTCTCTGGGGTCGTCTCGCCGAGATAACCATAAGCACTCAATGTGCAATCAAAGAACACGCCGTTTGCAATAAAATGCTTGGTGATCTTCTCAAATGCAGGAGTGCCCGAGCGAATTTCGGGTAGCGAGGTGTAAGCCGACTGAGTGTTCGGCATTGCGTCACCGCCAAGAAAATGTTCGACTCGGTCGATCCCCATCGTGACCGCATCACGGGGGTTCACTGAGTTCCGATAGCCTGAATCCAAATGCCCGGTAACAGTCAGGCTGTGTTTATGGGCTTGGTCAATGAGTACTCTCAGGGACTCTGGGTCGATGGCCTTGGCCTTAAACCCGCCGACGCCTTGCTCGGCCCAATAGTCGACTTCTTTGCGGATCTCTTCTTCCGGTTTGTTTCGCCATCCTGGACGAGCCCGACCGAAATATGGTCCGCTATTGAGCAGCTTCGGGCCGATTTGCTCTCCCCTTTCAATCCGGAGACGTAGGTTCTGCATTTTCTCAGGATCGAACTCACCGCAGGAAAAAGTCACCGTCGCCCCGTTGGCCAGATACTGAACGGGTATGAAATAGAACTCTTCTCGACGCTTTTTGATTAAGCGCACGTTGTAATGCGCGTGGCAATCCACAAACCCAGGAAGCAAATACTCGTTCTCTTTCAACCGCAAAACATTAGACTCTCCTTCAGGCGGCTTGGCATCCAATGAGGCAAACCTTCCAGATTTGACCTGAATGCCAAAGTTCGGCCGCAGCGTCCCCGTTTCCACGTCGAAATACTGGCCACCAACTACGTAGGCTACTTGTTCTAGATGCCCCGGGCCTTCTTCTTGGGCAAAAGAGGGAACAATGCCCAACAAGAAAACCAAAACAAATACAGCTGGCAGGAATTGCATCTTAGAATCCTGAAAAACGGGGGTGACATCCGAAGAGAAGAGTATAGCTTCCCGTGACCTAGGAAGCACAACATCACCGCACACAGGCAGGGCCAATCAGGTTTCCAGTCATGATCGCCTTATGGTCTTCTTTCGCTTCCGCCGAAAGTACGCGTCCTCAAGAAACTCGTAGCGGAAGTCGTGCGGACTTTCGGCGATTCGGAAGACGGCTGCAAGGTTGGCGGGGAGCCTAGCTTACGCGCTTACGCGGCGGGTTAGTCTGCCAGCACCTTTCAAGCTAATCGCACTCTAATCAAAGTAGGCGGGGTGAATTTCCCGAAGCGCTTCAGCCGCAGTTTCGACTGCGTGCATGATCTGCTCTTCGGTGTGCGTGCAATTGATAAAGAAACGTAATCGGGCTGCGGACTCTTCGACCGCCGGATACAAAATTGGCTGCACGTTGACTCCTGCCTCGAACATTTTTCGCGACAGAAGCAGAGCATGAAGCGAGTTTCCTGTGATAACTGGAATTACAGGCGTGTCAGCGGATGCACCAGTGTTCAAGCCACGTTTCTTGGCTTCGTCCAAAAACAACTTGGAACGAGCCCGTAGCGTGGAAACGCGTTCAGGGTTGTCGCTCAAGGTGCGTAGCGATGCCATCGCAGCAGCGGTATTCGTAGGTGATAGCCCGACGCTAAAAACAAAACCAGGTGCTGTATACTTCAAGAGCTCCACAAGCTCTTTGCAACCTGCGATGTAGCCACCACAACTACCAAAGGACTTACTCAGCGTTCCCATCCACACATCGACGTCGCTGCCTGGAACACCGAAATGCTCCCCTATGCCACGACCAGTCTCGCCCATCGTGCCAATCGAATGGGCCTCATCAACCATCAGCCAAGATTTGTACTTGTTCTTCACCTCAACAAAGCGAGGGAGTTCTGGATAATCACCATCCATGCTATAGACACCTTCGATGACGACCAGGATGCGTCTATAACTGGCTCGCACTTCTTCCAAAATGCTTTCTAGAGCCTTCCAGTCATTATGTGGGAAAGGACGTCTACGCGCACCACTCAGGATTGCTCCTTGTACGATACTGTTATGGGAAAGCGCGTCATGCAGAATCAAGTCACCAGGTCCCACCAAGTGTCCGATCGTCGTTTCGTTGGTGGCGTGACCTCCGACCATGAGCACAGCAGACTCGGTACCAATCCAACCTGCAAGCTCACATTCTAATTCACCATGAATTGGCTTTTCGCCGCTAACCAAACGCGAAGCGCTGACACTAGTTCCGTACCGTTCTGCGGCATCTACTACGGCTTGGGTAACAGCAGGGTCGCCCGACATACCGAGATAGTTGTACGATGAAAAGCTCACGAGCTCTTGGCCTGAGATCTTCGTTCGGTCGCGAACGACACCTTCGTGCACTGAGAAATAGGGGTTAGGCACTCCGGTCATTTCGAACTGCGCTATCGAGAAGCACATGGGCAAGAAACGAGTCCGCCGGGATTTGGTGCCGACTGAGACTGGGTTGAAACCATCTGATTCGAAGCAAATCGATGAAGAGGATTACCAGTTTGATCAATTGCCCGAGTACCGGCGACTGAAG
>JBCCEO010000024.1:0-22627 GCA_039030255.1 Planctomycetota bacterium
GATTACGAGGACTTGCGAGCCACCATCGAGCTTCATCGAGACGTGCCGCCGATCATTTTGGCCAATATTGGTACCACCATGCACGGAGCCGTCGACAATCTCGATCGGATTCGTGAAATACTGAAGTCCTTTGCGATCACGCGCTACTATTTGCACGCTGACGCGGCGCTCAGCGGAATGCTCCTGCCCTGGGTCGACGATCCTCAACCGTTCAGTTTTGATGCTGGTTTGGATTCGATTTCCGTTTCTGGCCACAAATTCATCGGCAGCCCTATGCCTTGCGGAGTGGTGCTGGCCAAGCGAGCGAACGTGGATCGCGTGGCGCAATCGGTGGAGTATGTGGGCTGCAGCGATACCACTATTGCCGGTAGTCGCAATGCGATCACGCCGATTGTTTTATGGCTGGCCATTCAGCGATGGGGCGAAGAAGGATTTCGGCGCCGCATGCAATACAGCTTGGATCTTGCCGACTATGCCATCGCGAAATTTCGCGAGCACGATATCGAGGCTTGGCGGCATCCGAATTCGATCACAGTCGTTTTTCCGCGTCCCTCCAAGAGCGTGATTGAGCGCTGGCAGATCGCGCCGAGTGAAGCCATCGCCCACATTATTACCCTGCCTCACGTGACGACTAAGATGGTGGACAAAGTCGTTGCAGAAATCGCCAGCACAAGAAGCTCCTCGTGAAACAAATCACCATTATCATTCCAACCAACGAGCCCGGGACGGTGGCAACCATTGCCGAGTTGTTAGCGGAAGTCGATGTGAACATTACTTCTTGTGATGCTACCGACGATGGTTCGCACGGGTTGCTTGTGTTGCGAGCGGAGCCTTATGAGCTTGCCTTGCGGACTCTTTCCGAAGCCGGATACCACGCACTTAGCGAGGATTTGCTCGTACTGAAGATCAAAGACGAGCCAGGAGCCCTTGCTCGCGTCTCAAGCGGATTGCGGGAACCCGGAATCAACATTCGCTCGATGCGTTTTGCTCGACGCGAAAACGGTTGGGCCATTGTCATTCTTTCCACCGATGATGACCTCCGAGCAAAGGAATTGTTGAGTGCTTACATGGTGAGTATTCCAGCAGAAGATTCCTAATCGTAGGGTAGCCCTAACGGGAATCTAGGAATATCCCGTAGCGTAAGTCGTTCCGACTTACGCCACTCTTCGCTGGAGTCCAAGCTTCAGCCGTCGGCTGTTTTCTTAACTTGCGTGGAACAAGGAATGGCTCAAGCTCGCACTCTAACGAACAATTCGATCGGCTGTCCTTGCGTTTTTCTGTCCGAGTTTGGTTGGACTCAAACTCTCATTTCTTTTTCGCAGCTTTCCTGTCTTCTAGATCGCAGCGAGCGCCATAAGGATGTGTGAGGCGGAACTTTGTCGACTCTCAGGGAGTAGGAAAAATCGCCAACACGGACACTCCTGCGTAAAGGGTTCCGGGCACCGGAGCTCGCTTTCGGTTTGTGAGGGCTGGGCTAACAGGTTCGGAGAGTCCATTATCTGGCGAGGCCTTCCCTGTCGAATATGTTCAGTTTTATGAGACATTCTGGGATTTCGTGTTAGATCCTTAAATGCTGCTGTAATCAAAGGTAACCGATCTTTTTTTCGACAGCAAAAGCTACCAGGGGAGATAGTCATGAAGTCAATTTTGAAGCCAACCTATTGGATCACGGGAGTCCTTGCACTGGCTTTACTCTTCAGCATTTCGAGCAACCAACGGCCACACGCTCTCGCGCAAGAAGAGTCAGAAACAACCGAATTTGGCGAAGAAGTGGAAAGCTTCTTGCGCAGCGAGCAATCCGAGCACGACGACGAGGCGGGCGAAGATGATTTCGACGAAGGGGACGAAAACAGCCCCGACCAAGATGAGGACTTTGACGCGTCCGATGAACAATTCCGAGATCAAGACGAACTCGAAGAAGGAGACTGGGACGACGAAGAACGGGAGGAAAATGAAGAGAGTTTTGGTGAAGAAGACTTCGGCGAGGAAGGATCCTTAGAGCAAGATTTCGACGAAGATTTTGACCGGGATTTTGATAACGACGTTCATGAAGAGGACTGGCACGAAGGTTCCTTGGGATTCGCTGAGATGCTGGCAGAAGTTGCTGTCGACGAACTCCGCACCGCCGCTTTCACGATTCAGCACATGGCCGAATCGATGGAAGTCGAAGAACTCGTGAGTGTACTGCAGGAAGCCAGAGAATCCACCGAAGATTCTGCGCGCCGCCGCTTGTTGACTCTAGCTTTAATGAAACTCCAATCTGAATCGGGACAGGAACGCCAAGCCCTTGAGCTCGGACGCGAGCTGTTGATTGGAAGGTAGCGCTAGACAACGTGTGTTCCCAATCGAGTTATAAAGACACCTCCTGAGTTCTGCAAAGGATTTGGGAAGGAACGGAGCAGCGACGGAGAGTGGTTACTCTCCGGTCGCTTTGCTAGTGACCCCTCCAGAGGGAAAGTTCAGACGGACCGAGTCTGTCTTTTCTCCTTCTCTTCTCTCAAGGCCTAAGAACGACTAAGACCCTTGAAGCGAAGACGTCGAAGGTGATGATGAAGATGGAGTAAGTGGCAGCAGCGATCAGCTCATGGCGAAGAATCAGACGAGGGATTCCATAATGAGACCATGCCGACCGACATCAACCAGGACAATGCCACCGCCGCTTGCGACGCTCTAATCCTGGCCTATCTGTTAAACCTGGCATGTTCCCCGTATAAATCACCGCTTTGGTGTAAACTAGATGACTAACGCTCAGCGCCAAGGCGAAATCAAAGTTTGATACTTGGTCGACTTTTGCTACGCAAAAGCGCAAAATACTCTTCGCGTAAGCGAAGGCGACCATTTTTTAGGTTCAGCTGTGATTTGCCGCGGGGCTCAGCGCTCGGTCATCCTCCCTCGTTCTTTTACGGCTTTGCGGCACGATGCGCTATCCATTCGGAGTACTGCCAATCTTGATGCTCGTCAATTTTTTGACGAACAGTTCTGATGTCCTGGCTCAGGAATTCACCGTCTTGCCAGAGCGGATTCAGCTTCATGGACAAGATGCGAGTGCGCGGGTGCTGGTCCAATCCAAATCTGGTCAGCAACTGGGACAAAGTATCACCCGCGTTGAATTCCAAATCGCGGACCCAACTGTGGCACGAATGGAGTCCGGTCGAGTGTTTGCGGTTGGAGATGGCAAGACAGAGCTAGAAGTCCGTGTTGCCGGCCAAACTGAGAGTCTGCGAATTCCAGTACGGGTTTCAGCAGCAAATAATCCGCAAGAATGGCAGTTTAATGCACATGTCCAATCGGTGCTTTCCAAAGCAGGTTGCAATAGTGGGGCTTGCCACGGTGCACTTGCTGGAAAAGGCGGTTTTCGGCTTTCACTACGCGCTTACGATAGCGTGGCGGATCATTTCAGCATAACTAGGCAAGACCGAGGTCGTCGCATTGAGCCAGCGGAACCTGCGTCGAGCTTAATCCTTCGCAAGGCTTCCGCACAGTTGCCACACAAAGGTGGCTTGCGTTTGCCTGCCGATTCGGACGATTATCGAGTTCTGGCAGAGTGGGTCGCGAATGGTTCGCCTGGTGTGCAGCCTGACGACGCCGCGCTCGAGCGTATCGAAGTGCTGCCTGAAAAATTACGACTCCCTGCTGGTAGCATGGAAGGGTCGCAAGAGCTGATTGTGCGAGCTCATTACGCGGATGGGCGGATCGAAGACGTGACGCATTGGGCCAAGTTTAGTTCGGCCAATGAAGCGGTTGCCCGAGTCAGTGAGGATGGAAAAATTCAAGTCGTTGGCAACGGCAAGGGAGCCATCGTGGCTTGGTTTGCGAGCCGTATTGCGATCTCTTCGGTTTCGGTTCCTTACGAAAACGAGGTTGCTGAAGTCGCTTATCAGGACTTCAAGCCTCAGAACTTGATCGACGAAATCTTACTTGAGGACTGGAAGTCCTTGAATCTAGTGCCCTCGCCGCGATGCACGGATGAAACCTTCGTGCGTCGTGCTTTCCTCGATGCAACGGGGTCCATTCCAAGTCCTGAACGAGTGCGGCAGTTTATCGGCGATTCCGATGAAGATCGGCGGGCGAAATTGGTCGACGAATTGTTGGGCGGCAAAGCCTATGTGGATTACTGGTCCTATCAATGGTCCGACTTGTTGCTCGTCAACGGGAACCTTCTGCGACCGGACGCTGTGGCTGCTTTTTACAAATGGATTCGCGGCAAAGTCGAGACCAATGCGCCTTGGGATGAATTTGCTCGAGAAATTGTGCTGGCTAGAGGTGAGAGTTTGGAGCAGGGCGCGACCAACTTTTATGCGATCCATCAAACGCCCGAAGCGCTCACTGAAAACACTTGCCAAGCATTCATGGGGCTCTCGATTGGTTGTGCGAAGTGCCATAACCATCCGCTCGAGAAGTGGACCAACGATCAATACTATGCAATGGCCAATTTGTACTCGCGCGTTCGCGCGAAGGGCTGGGGCGGCGACAGTCGCAATGGTGACGGCAAACGGACGTTGGTGGTGCTGCAGCGAGGAGATTTGATTCAGCCTTCGACGGGCAAGCCGCAAGCGCCGGCCCCCTTGGACTCCGCGCCGATCGATGGCGATGCGACCGAGGATCGAAGAGCGGTGCTCGCCCAGTGGCTTACGAGCAAAGACAATCGTTATTTTAGTCGTGCTATCGCGAACCGCATTTGGGCGAACTACATGGGCGTGGGGCTCGTCGAATCGGTGGATGACTTGCGAGCGAGCAATCCGGCGAGCAGTGAACGCTTGCTCAACGCTCTGGCTGACTATCTTGTTCAGCAGGATTTCGACCTGAAAGCCTTGACGCGACTGATCATGAATTCTGCAGCCTACCAACGTTCAGCGACGGCGCTACCGGAAAATGCAGACGACAAACGCTTCTACTGCCATTATTTTCCTAGGAGATTAATGGCCGAAGTCCTGCACGACTCGATCGTGAGCGTGACGGGCGTGCCGAGCAAGTTTACGGAGATCGAGTTTCCTGGGGCAGACAAGCGCGGAACCAAGTTTTATCCCGAAGGAACGAAGTCCATCGAGCTTTATGACTCTGCGGTCGTAAACTACTTTTTAAAGACTTTTGGGCGGCATCAGCGACGGATTACTTGTGATTGTGAACGTTCCAACCAGCCAACGGTAGTTCAGGTTTTGCATTTGAACAATGGCGATACAATCAACGACAAGCTTTCGGCCGAAGCTTGCGTCATCACGGGGTGGCTTCAAGATGCTTGGCCGGCCGAGCAAGTGATCGAGCAGTCCTATTTGTCTGCTTTGTCGCGTTTGCCTTCCGCCGAGGAGCGGCAGCGAGTTTTGAATTTAGTGTCCGAGGCAGATCGAGCTGGCGTAGAGCGTCGGGAGACTTACGAAGATCTGTTGTGGAGCTTAATGACAAGTCCCGAGTTCTTATTCTCACACTGATGCGTACTTTAATTCTAATGCGGCATGCAAAGAGTGACTGGAGCGATTCCTCACTTGCGGACCATGACCGTCCACTCAACCCGCGCGGCCGCCGTGCGGCTCCTCGAATGGCTCAACACCTTTCCGAGCTTGGGATTCACGCTGAGTTTATTTTGGCCAGTTCTGCTCGCCGTGTGCAGCAAACGGTCGAATTGATGCAAGAGTCGTGGAGTTCGGAGGCGGAAGTGTTAACCGAGAACGATTTGTACTTGGCGTCGCCCAGCGAGATTGCGAAGCACGTGGATCGGTTGCACGATGATTGGCAAAGTGTTTTGGTTGTCGGACACAATCCTGGTATGTCCGCTCTTTGCGGTTCTCTTTCCGGCGGTGGGATCGAAATGCCGACTGCCGCCGTCGCCGTTTTTCAAACCGAAGCATCGTCTTGGAAGCACGCCATTGCCCGAGCCAATTGGACTTTGCATGAGTACTCCAAGCCACGTGAGCTCGAGTGATAGACGAGCAGTTGTCTCAACTGCGTCTCCCCATAGTAGAACAGTTGTCCCAACTTGTTTTCCATTCATCCGTCCCTTCGGGACGACATGATGCGTCCGCGGGTGCAACCCGTGGAAATTGTTTGCGATTCACTCGCGGTCGTGCAAGCGTGTTGGGGCCGTTGGCCAAAATGCGGAAACCGCGACGCGATGTATAACGCTGTTGCCGTTGTCATCCAATTCGGAATCGGCAACACTTTACAGACGCCGATGCTCTTCGGCCTCACTTTAAAATTTCCAAATCGATTCAATTTTAATTAATGTCACATCTGTTCTTCATCGGTTACCGAGGCAGTGGCAAGTCGACGGTTGAGCGACTTGCAGCGGCCAAGCTGCAGCGGCCTTTTTTAGATTCAGACGCTTTGATTGAAGCGGCGGAAAGCGTTTCCATCCCAGAGATTTTCGCCGAGCGTGGGGAGGCTGCATTCCGTGAATTGGAAGAGGAAGCGGTTCGTGAAGCGGCTGCGTGCAGTATGCCCACGGTGATCTCGCTGGGCGGCGGAGCCATTTTGCGTGAGTCCAATCGAGAGCGGATTCGATCCGCTGGCTGCGCCATTTGGTTGCGTGGTTCTGCCGAATCTTTGTATACAAGGATTCAGGGTGATGGCGACACAAAGCGTCCGGATTTGACCGATCGTGGCGGATATGACGAAGTTGTCGAAATGCTAAAGCTTAGGGAGCCTATTTATGCGGACTTGGCAAATTTGACTGTCGACACGGACAAAAAGGCGCCCGATGAAATACTGAATGAGATCGTCCGATGGCTTGAAACGAAGTCGGGCGCGTAAACAATTTCAGGCGTTCAGAAACTCGGGCAGGCTTCTGGCAGCATCTGGACTCGTCGATTTTTCAGTAGGACAAACAAGTATGGTGATTGGAGCGGTTGTTGTATTTCTGATCGCGCTGATCCTGAGTCGCTTCATCAACTGGGCGATTTACTCCTGGGCCTACTATTCGCGCAAGATTGGACCTTGGGCTCCGGCGGTCGAAGGCGATACTCGACGCTGGAGCGATCACCTGCCAATATTCGGCTGGTTTCAACTTCGTCGCGAAGTAGGAAAAACGGATAAGCACACGAAACGTTTTTGGCTTCGTCCGCTGCTGATTGAGCTACTTTTTCCGGTTTGCATCACTGCCTACTACTGCTTGTACATCAGTGGCTTCATGTTGCCAGTCACCCTACGTAGCCCCGAGGCGCTAGCGAGTCTTTTTGTGGTGCTGCATTACCAGTTCGGCGGGCATTTTGTGCTTTTTACGCTGATGATGATCGCAACATTCATCGACTTTGACGAACATTCCATTCCAGACTTGGTGACGATTCCAGGTGCAGTTATTGGATTAGTCGGCGCATTGTTCGCGCCCGGTTGGTTACCCTGCCATGCGACACCGCTCGTTGGTCCGACTAGTATTATCGAACTGCATGTCGGGGCTCCAGGGGATTGGCCCGAGGTTTTGGGAACTTCGACTGGTTTCATTCTGGGGCTCGCAATTCTAGCGATCTGGGGTTTTGCGCTGTTGGATCGCGTGTGGATCACGCGTCGTGGGTTGAAGAAAGCTTTTCAATACTATTTTGCCTACCTCGTTCGTCGTCGCAAAATATGGCTTACCGTTTTGATCGTCACCTGGGCCATGATGTTGATGACATGTCTTGCCTATCGATACGCGTATGACGGCCGTTGGCCAGTCTTGCTCAGCAGTCTGATCGGTATGGCCGCGGCAGCAGGCATCACGTGGGGAGTTCGAGTATCTGCATCGGTGGGGCTAGGCGTGGAAGCACTTGGCTTTGGTGATGTGACCTTGATGGCGATGATTGGGACTTACATTGGTTGGCAGCCAAGTCTGCTTGTCTTCTTTATCGCTCCCCTAGTAGCAGTTTTGATCGTTTTGGTGCGTTGGGTCATTACAAGGGAAACAGTCACGCCCTACGGTCCGTACCTATGCGCGGCGACGGTCATCATTTTGGTTGGTTGGGATTTTATTTGGTTCAACTGGGCCGCAAAATTCTTCTCGCTAGGTCCTACGATCGGCGGGATTATCGTAGCTTGCGTCGCATTGATGGGAGTCATGCTTTGGATTTGGCGATTGATCAAACAAGCACTCGGCATCGCCGGTCATTAAGCCGACTTGCGGAACTCGGAATGCAACCTGTCGTTCATGTTGCGGAGCAGGCTGAGTATCTGAAAGCACGGCGTTGTGGTCGCATTGTGGTCGAACGTGGCAGGCTGGACGCCGTTTATGGTCGCTGGTGGCCCCATGAGACCAGTTTGCTAGAAGTCTACTGGGATCGATGGCGACGCAACTACACCTCGGATCGCTGCGAACTTTTCTATCATGCACCATGGGGATCTTCGAGGTACTTGACGCTGAGTTATGTGCGGTCTGGTCCTGAGACTTCATTAAGTACTTTTTATGCTGCGACACTCGTGTTGGATGAAATTGCGCGGCTCAAGGACAGCAACGCCATCGTCTGTAATGTCACCAACGTTCGCATCAGTGACCGATTGATGACCCGATGGGGTTGGGTGACGCATTGCGAAAGTTGGAAGGGGCGTCACTTCATCAAGCGACTTTATGGCAAACACCCTGAGATTCCCGGCGTTTGGCGCGAACGTTTAAAGCTAGGCAGTACTGCTTGAAGGCAAAGTAAAGTGACTGCTTTCCTGCATCTCCGCTTCAAAACATTCTGTTTGCGTCGCCATCGAATTCTGCCCTGTGTCACAGACTTTCCAATTCAGTAGAATTGACAATCTACCCAAGGAGGCTCGAGCGGAGCGCAGGGAGATTCCGCTTTTTCGTATAGCTTTTCATCGTTACGGAGGATTGAAGTGAGTCAGACGGCAGAGCATTTTCGGCTGGAGGCTGCGCAACGACGGGAAGCAAACTGGCAGCGTTGGGGGCCTTATCTTTCCGAACGCCAGTGGGGCACGGTTCGCGAAGACTATTCTGACGACCAGGATGCGTGGAGCTATTTTCCACACGACCACGCTCGTAGCCGGGCTTATCGCTGGGGCGAAGACGGATTGCTTGGGATTTGTGATCGTCAGTGCCGGCTTTGCTTCGGTTTCGCCTTCTGGAACGGCAACGACTCAATTCTGAAAGAGCGTCTATTCGGGCTGACCGGCCCCGAGGGAAATCACGGAGAAGATGTAAAAGAGTGTTATTACTATCTCGATAGTACACCGACGCACTCCTATATGCGCGGGCTGTACAAGTATCCGCAAGCCGCATTTCCGTACTCGGATTTGGTGGAGCAAAATAAGAGTCGCAGTCGCCAGGAATTGGAGTACGAACTGGCGGATACCGGTGTCTTTGACGAAGAGCGATATTTCGATTGTCAGATCGAATACACCAAGAATGCCGCTGACGACATTTTGATTCGATTGACGGTAACCAATCATGGTCCTGAGGCATCGACGATTCACGTGTTGCCCCAGTGGTGGTTTCGGAACACCTGGACCTGGGATTGTACGCATGAAGGCTGCACGCCCAAACCAAGTATGAAGCTAGACGGTGCGCTCATTAACGGGCGACATTCGAGTCTCGGACATTGGCTCATGGCGGTCGACACTAGTTCGGACGGCAAAGAACCGCACTATTTGTTCACGGACAATGAGACGAATACGGAGCTGCATCCGGATGTCCCTTCGACGAGCGGATTTTTCAAAGACGCTTTTCATCAGTATGTCATTGGCGGCAAAAAGGAGCGTGTCTCAAGCAAGGCTCAGGGCACCAAGGCGGCCTCCTACAGCGTACATACACTTGGGCCAGGAGAATCCGTGACGATTCGTGCCCGTATGTGCCATGTTATGCAGGACCCGATTGAGTGGTTTGGTGAAACGTTCGACAACATCTTTCACCAGCGTCAACGCGAGGCCGACGAATTCTATGCTGAAGTTCTTCCCAAGAATTCAGGTACTGATCAACGGCGAGTAATGCGGCAGTCCTACGCCGGATTGCTTTGGACCAAGCAGTTTTATCATTACGTGGTCAACGCATGGTTGACAGGCGACAGCAACTATACGGTGAATACCGATCAACGTCGGTTTGGTCGCAACTCCGACTGGCAGCATTTGTTCAATCGTGACGTCATCAGCATGCCCGACAAGTGGGAGTATCCTTGGTACGCTGCATGGGACCTGGCCTTTCACATGCTTCCCATGGCTGAAGTCGATCCGAACTTTGCAAAGGAGCAGTTGATTTTGTTCCTGCGCGAATGGTACATGCACCCAAGTGGCGCGATTCCTGCCTATGAATGGGCACTGAGCGATGTCAATCCTCCGGTGCATGCCTGGGCTTGTTGGAATGTCTATAAGATTGGCAAGGAAGCCGGGCAGCCCGACAAGGACTTCTTGGCTCGGACATTCCAAAAACTGCTTCTCAATTTTACGTGGTGGGTAAATCGCAAAGATCCAAAAGGAAATCACATTTTTAGCGGCGGCTTCTTGGGATTGGATAACATTGGCGTTTTCGATCGCAGCAAACCGTTGCCGACGGGCGGTTTTCTCAATCAGGCAGATGCGACCGCCTGGATGGCATTTTTCTGCGGCGTCATGCTCGACATGGCTTTGGAGCTTGCACCTGAGCGATCAGCCTACGCGGATATGGCGAGCAAGTTCCTCGAGCATTATGTTTCAATTGCCGATGCGACCAACGCACTGCACAGTACCGGCCTGTGGGACGAGCAAGATGGTTTTTACTACGATCACCTGGAAAAGGACGGGCAGAGTATTCCACTCCGCGTCCGCTCTTTGGTCGGGCTGATTCCGTTGTGTACACCTGTGATCTTAGATGAAAAACGATTGGAGCATCTGCCTGGATTCCGCAAACGTACGGAGTGGTTCTTGCAGAATCGTCAGGACATGGCCAGTCATATGAATTATATGACGCGGATTTGTCGTGAAGACGAAGAGCATGGTTTGCGGCTCCTGGCGCTGCCCAGTACGGAACGACTGAAGCGTTTGTTGCAGGTGATGCTCGATGAAAAGGAGTTTTTGTCGCCTTACGGAATCCGTTCGCTATCGGCCAAGCACGAGGAGGAGCCCTATGTGTTTGAGTGGGGAGGCCAGCGCGAGCAAGTTCAGTATGTGGCAGGCGAAAGCGATAGCTGGATGTTTGGTGGTAACAGCAATTGGCGCGGGCCAATTTGGTTCCCGCTCAACTATTTGATCGTGCAGTCATTGAGAAAGTACCACGAGTTCTACGGCAATAGCTTCCAGGTTGAATGCCCAACTGGTTCGGGCGACTTGCGAAATCTGGACGAGATAGCGACGGAGATTGAACGTCGGTTGGCGCGTATCTTCCTGGCCGACAACGAAGGACGAAGGCCATGCCATGGCGTGGAGTCGCGTTACGCCGATCATGAGAACTGGAAAGAGCTCGTGTTGTTCTACGAGTATTTCCATGGCGACAACGCCCGCGGACTTGGTGCCAGCCACCAGACTGGCTGGACCTCGCTCGTGTCCACGATCTTGCAGAATCTTTTGCGTTAAAGCTGCGAATTGTAAACAAGGCTAAAGGTGCGTGCCCCGATCTAGATTATGTAGTGCGTCCGGATGATCTGCGCGGTTAGAGACTGAACTTCAAAGCAGAAAAAGAAAGAACCGCCTTCGGCTCGCCGTTAAACAAAGCAGCCAGAAAGAACAGAGCGGAATACGACAGTGTCCCGATCCAGATTACAATCCGAATACCCGGGAAACCGCAGGCTAGCCGCCAGGCGGCTGATAATATCGAGCAGGCAATGAAGCCACTGCATCATGACACGAAAAAAGCTCCCACCGGATCCGATGGGAGCTTTTGTGTTTTTCTATTTTCGAAGAATCAATCGACGTTGATTACTTCTTTTCTTTGATCAAGGCGAACTTGCCAGCCTTGAAGCCATCTTTGCCAAATGCGGCGGTGACTTGATCGTCTTCGTCCATGCCTTTGACCTTGGCAGCTGTAGCTGCGTCTGCAAAGTGCACTTCAACTCCGCCGATGGTTAGCTTCGCCGATGCATCAACGTCTTTGCCGGTGATCGGGCAAGCGCCTTGCTTGTATTGCTTGGTTACAACGAGCTGATGATTGGCCAGTGCTTCGTACTTCTCTGGGTACTTATCCATACGCTTTACGCATGTTGAGCAGCAGAGGTAGAGCTTTCCTTCCTTGTAATCTACAACTTTCTTACCCTTCACGTCCTTCTTCTTCATCATGAAGCACTTTAGGCCGTCCAAAGGATCTTTGTCTTCCGCGTGAGCTGGAGCACCAATGGCGACAGCCAATGCCAAACAAACTAGAGCGCGAAATGTCGCTTGCATTTAATTTTCCGCTATTAAAGTGAGACTGGCCGCGAGTTTGCGTCAGATGTCTTAAACTCGAAGCGATTGAAAACTGATTTTGGCTAGATCGAATCTTGGAATTGTCGCAGGTTTGGGTGAGCTAGAGGGGGGTAGGCTAATACGATTGGCTCACTACTGCGGTCGAAATGCATAGTATTTGTCGGTCAAGGGCGACAAACTCCTCTTCTATGCACTCGCTCAAATATACTCAGGCTCGAGTTTGAATCAACTAAGGGCCTGACCAGGGAGGCTTAGGCAAAGGATTTATCGCAAAGTTTTGTCTGACAGCTTCTTAACTTCCTTTCTCGGGTTCCACCGATGAATTCTTTAAACGTGTATTTCTCCTTACTTAACGGATTAGCAAGCTTTTGCCATGAGCTTGCCAGAGCGAGTCGTGTTTTCAACTTGGATCTGCGAGCGACATTTGGCTGAAAGCCTGGACTTGGGCCGTTATTGCCGATTCTGTTGGTAGTCGTTCCATGGAGCTCGCTCCATAAAACCCATCAAGGGACGGTATTTTATTCAGCATATATTGTGCGTCCTCAGGCATGGCGATCGGACCTCCATGGCAAAGTACGAACGTATTCGAGTTCACGGATTTGGCCGCATCCGCGATCGCCAGGACTCTTGGTACGCATTCTTCGAGGCTGAGGCTAGTTCGGGCTCCAATGGTTCCGCTAGTCGTCAGGCCCATATGGGCGACGATGATGTCTGCGCCGGCCTCCGTTAGCAGTTGGGCTTGATGGGGATCAAAAGCGTAGGGAGTAGTGAGCATATCCGCCTGGTGGGCTGCGCGGATACAGTCGATTTCCTTGTCGAATCCCATGCCGGTTTCTTCCAAATTGGCTCGAAATACGCCGTCAATGAGTCCAACAGTGGGAAAGTTCTGGATGCCGGAAAACCCGAGCTGATGCAGCTGTTGTAAAAAGCTGTCGCGGATCATGAAAGGATCTGTGCCGCAAACTCCTGCAAGCACCGGAGTATGCTTGACCGCGGTCACCACTTCGTGCGCCATTTCCTTCACGATTTCGTTCGCATTGCCATAAGGCAGCAAGCCGGCTAGAGAGCCGCGTCCCGCCATGCGGTATCGTCCCGAGTTGTAAATGACGATGAGGTCCACACCGCCCTGCTCTTCACACTTCGCGCTGATCCCAGTTCCCGCACCTGCTCCAATGATGGGCTGGCCGTGGGAGAGTTTGTCGCGAAGACGAGTCAGAATCTCTTGTCTTGGAATCATTCTTCTGCTGTAAATTTTGGTTTATTTGGTTTCGTTCTGTGGACGAAATTGTTGCAAGAACTCTTCGACGAGAAGGTCCGCAAATTCCTCATCGTTGATTGCATGCTTCGATGCGATGAAACGCCTGCTTGCACCCCACTTTTCGACTTCCAGTTCCTCACGCAATGCGACTTCAAGGGATTGACGCAACGCATCGTCGTGGAAAAACTGTCCTGGAACGTCGATGGCCGATAGGCCGCCAGCAGGAAAACAGAAGCTAAGTGACGAAGTTCTGCGTTTCAGTTTTTTGCCGATCCAAGCAGCGATTTGCCGAAGCTCCTCACCATTGGTGCGCATCAGAGTTACGGCAGCATTGTGCGCGTGCAGCTTTCGATTCTGCCTTTCTGCGTACTTCGCCGGAACAGTGTCCATAGCCCCGAAATTTACCATGTCCAAAGCTCCCGCGCTAAGCACATATGGAATTCCAGCTTGCAGTATCCGGTCCAATCGCTCTGGCCCTCCAGGCATAATTCCACCTGCGATCTCGTCCGCAACTTCCGTTGTCGTGATGTCGAGTACGCCTTGAAGTTGACCGAACTCGACCAACTTCTCCATTGCACGACCTCCCGTGCCTGTGGCATGAAAGACCAAGCACTCGAAGCCTTTGGATTCTAGCTTCTCGCGTACTCGGGTTACGCATTGGGTGGTAACGCCGAACATCGTCATCCCAATTCTCGGTCGCCCGTCTGTGTTTATTGACGTTCTACTTTGCTCGCTTTGCTCATACTGCTCGCCAGGCTCATATTGCTCGCCAAGTTCATACTGCTCGCCAAGTTCATACTGCTCGCCAGGCTCGGGCGTACTTTCATGTGCCTTAGCCATCCCGGCAATTGCGTTTGCCGCGTTGGACAACACCACCCGTGAGACGCTGTTAAGTCCAGCGATGTCGACGACAGAATACATCATGGTGATATCGCTGCAATCAACATAGGGCGACGTGTTTCCGCTGGCGACTGTCGATACGAGCAACTTGGGCAAGCCAATCGGTAACCCGCGCAAGGCCTTTGAGATTAGGGCCGTACCGCCGCTGCCACCAATGCCAACGATGCCCGCAATAGATTCGAGCTGATCGAGTTGCAAAACCCACTCATTCAAGTATTCGGACATTTGCTCGATGGCGGAGGCGCGTGTGTAGCGATCCAATTCTCGGCCACGGCAGAGTTGCGCTGGACCTACCATTGAGAACGCTTCAGTCAATTCCGCATATGTGTTGCCATTCGGTGTCTCGCTTGTGCTCACATCGACGGCGATGACGTCAATAGCAGGGGTTTCGTCTAGGGCCATTCGCACACGCTCTGCCAGAAAAAGGAGTTCTTCTCCTTTTGTATCTGCTGTGCCGACGACGTAGATCTTTCTCATGAGCTCGCGTCACTAGTGACTGTCCAGGAAAAAAAATGAAGGGAGCAGTTATCGCCGATCTCGCAGTCGGGGAACTCGAAAACTGCTCCTGGCGAGTTGGATTCTTCCTCGATCGGGCGGGTCCAAAGGTGGAGGAACGCACCGGGTTTCAACTCCGTCCCGTGTTGCATTTTCCACGAACTTGGTGGCTCGTTTAAGATTCTCGGTTTGGGCAGAATGGCATACTGTCCGGCCCATATTCGACGGACTGAACCCCGGTTACCGGAGATTTCTCCTTCGTAATCCAAGTATAACGGGCGATGATCCGCGATTCGGATTGCTGGGACCAGAGTGGCTTCGGATTCGGCATGCCCCAGGATTTTGGGTGGTAACTCCTGCAACTGAAAAGTCACCAAAGCTCTTGCGCCAGCGTGCTCCAGCATCAAATCCCAATGCGAGTGTTGGGATTCCTGTCCGGTGGTTTCCGTTTCGAGGTACTCGTGCCTGAGCAGAGCAAATCGCGGCAGGTGCGCACAAATTGCGGCTTCTTGGCCAAGACCACCTGCTATTTTCATGTTTTTGCCTACAATATTGCGTTTGCCCAGAAGGGCGAATCGGGCCATTCAGCCAGGAATCCTGGTTACCGGGCAGATTAAATTCTGCCATTCCTGTGCATTTCAATGGCCGAATCCGAATCCCAACAAGTTAACGACTAAACGATCCAGCTTGGCGTTTCACGGTGCCATAGTGAAGGATCGAAGATAATAAATCAGCCGAGGCAAATGGATCACTCGACGATCGAAGTTCGCGGAGCGCGTGAGCACAATCTCCAGAATGTTAGTGTTACTCTTCCACGCAATCAGCTTATCGTTTTTACGGGCGTAAGTGGGAGTGGGAAGAGTTCGATGGCCTTCGATACTTTGTATGCCGAAGGCCAAAGACGCTATTTGGAGAGTCTCTCGAGTTATGCGCGCCAGTTTATTGGGCAGCTTCCTAAACCAAACGTTGACTACATTGGCGGTCTTAGCCCTGCCATCTCCATTAGCCAAAAGTCGACCAGTTCGAACCCTCGAAGTACGGTTGGCACCGTCACCGAAATCTATGATTTCCTGAGAGTTCTGTTTGCCCGAGTTGCGACGGGTTTCTGCGCGAAGTGCGATGTGCCGATCGCCTCGCAGACGCGTGATCAAATTATTGCCCAGCTACAGGCTTTGGACGAGTCGCCCGAGTACTTGATGATGGCTCCAATCGTGCGCGGCCAAAAAGGGGAATACAGAGATCTTTTCGAATCGCTGCAGCGGCAAGGGTACTCGCGAGCCCGTGTGGATGGTGAAGTTTGCAGACTTAGCGATGCTCCCTCGCTAAACCGTCAGCAAAAGCACCATATCGAGGTCGTTGTTTCCAAGTTCGAGCCCAAGACGACGTCGCGATCCAAAATCTCCGACTCGGTCAACGAGTCTCTGAAGCTTGGTGAAAACACCCTGATCGTCATTCCTTGGGACGAATCCCAGCTGCAGAATCAAAAGCAGGTCGAGGAAGAGGCAGACAAACCCAAGCGTGGGCGTCGCAAAAAGAAGAACGCGTCGGACATAATCATCAGCAGCGAGTATGCTTGTCCGAAATGCGGCGCTTCGTCGATGCCTCCAACGCCGCAACTGCTGAGCTTCAATAGCCCAGCGGGTATGTGCAACGTTTGCGAAGGACTCGGACGACAATTTACCTTTGCTCCCGAACTGATTATTCCCGATGCAAATGTTTCCATCCGCAAGGGGGCCATCGAGCTGCTCGGCGGCTGGGATGACATGGGACGTTGGCAACGGCACCAGCTGATGAGCGTCAGTGAGTCCATTGAACGTGAACACAATATGCAGGCTGGTGAATCGCTCACCTTGCCATGGAATGAATTGCCCAAGCCCGTGCAGGACGAGTGGCTTTACGGGACCGGCGAACGGCATGTGACTTTTACTTGGCGCGGCGGCAGTCGCCCAATGAAGTATGGCGGAACCTTCGAGGGTGTGGTTGCTCAATTGATGGAGCAATACCGTGGTGCGAAAAGTGCTACGGCCCGCAAGCGTTTCGAGAAGTACATGGAAAAGCGCGGTTGCGGAAGCTGTGGAGGAACGCGTCTGAATGCCGCAGCACGGCAACTTCGCATGAAGTCAGCCGCTGGCCTTGTAGGAGTCGACCAGTGGCTCAATCTGCCCCAACTTTGTGCCCTGCCGATAGACCTGTGTTTGCAGTTCATTGACGGTCTAGAATTGAGCGAACTCGAGCTGAAAATTGCATCGGAAGCGGTTCGCGAGATTCATAATCGATTGTCCTTCCTACTGAATGTAGGCTTGGATTACTTGAGCCTCTCACGTTCTGCGCCTTCGCTTTCCGGTGGCGAAGCTCAGCGTATTCGCTTAGCCAGCCAAATTGGTTCTGGACTTGTCGGCGTACTGTACGTGCTTGATGAGCCTTCGATCGGCTTGCACCCGCGAGATAACGATCGGCTTATCGATTCGCTAAAGACCTTGCGTGACCAGGGGAACTCACTGCTGGTCGTTGAGCACGATGAAGATACCATGCGGGCAGCTGATTTGATTCTGGACTTCGGCCCAGGACCGGGGGTGCGCGGTGGAGAGATTGTGACTTGCGGGGATCTGGAAGACCTCGCAGGCTCTGAAAAATCGTCGACCGGTAAATTCCTCTCGGGGAAAGAGCAGATTCCTGTACCGGAAAAACGTCGCGAGGGCAATGGAGATCGACTACGTGTTGTCGGCGCTACTCAGAACAACTTGAAGGACGTGGATGTCGATATTCCGCTCGGCAAGTTCGTTTGCGTAACCGGTGTTAGTGGGTCTGGCAAAAGTTCGCTGATTAATGAAATTGTCGTGCCGGTGCTGCGTCGAAAACTGCATGCTGCGGAAGACATGCCAGGGACACATAAGGCATTTGAAGGCATTGAGCACTTGGACAAAGTGATCGCCATTGACCAAAGTCCAATTGGCCGCACCCCGCGTTCCAACCCGGCGACTTACGTCAAAGTCTTCGATGAGATTCGTAGCCTGTTTGTTTCTTTGCCAGAGGCGAAACGTCGAGGGTACCAACCGGGGCGATTTAGTTTTAATGTTGCCGGTGGGCGCTGCGAATCCTGCGAAGGAAACGGATCCAACCGGTTGGAAATGGATTTTCTGGCCGATCTTTGGGTCACTTGTCCGATCTGCGATGGCAAACGCTACAACCACGAAACGCTGCAGGTCAAGTTTAAAGAAAAGTCGATTGCTGACGTGTTGGAAATGGATATCCAGCAAGCGCTTCAGCTGTTCGAAAATGTGCCAAAGATCTATGAAAAACTTCAGACGCTGCACAACGTCGGCTTGGATTACATCAAACTGGGGCAGCCGTCGCCGACTCTTTCCGGTGGTGAAGCCCAGCGCATCAAGTTGGCTAAAGAGTTAGCTCGCCGCGACACGGGACGCACGCTTTATCTGCTCGACGAGCCCACGACTGGGTTGCATTTTCATGACATTCGTTTGCTGCTGAAAGTTCTGCAGGACTTGGTGGATCGCGGAAACACGGTTCTGGTGATCGAGCACAATCTCGACGTGATCAAAGCTGCAGATTGGCTGATCGATGTTGGGCCCGAGGGTGGAAAAGCTGGCGGGGAGATCGTTTTCGCTGGAACACCCGATGAACTTTTGAAGGTAGATGAGTCTCACACAGGGCAGTCGCTTGGGAAGCATTTGAATGCGCCTGCCATTGCCGCTAAAAAGAAGGCCAAAGCGGCAAGCAAGGCGACGGACAGTGGGGCTAAGCAGAAGAGTGCGTCGAAGGGAAGCCGCACGAAGGACAAGTCGCAGTTTCAGACAACTAAGCTCAATGTACATGCTGCCGTCGAGCATAACTTGAAGGATGTCTCGCTGGAGCTCCCGCATCACTCTTTGACCGTATTTTGTGGTCCTAGTGGAAGTGGCAAAAGCTCGCTGGCCATGGATACAATTTACGCCGAGGGACAACGACGCTATGTGGAGAGTCTCTCGTCGTACGCGAGGCAGTTTGTCGGCCAGATGCCCAAGCCCAAGGTCGATCGGATCGATGGGCTGGCACCAGCCATTGCAATTGAACAAAAGAGTGTAGCGCATAATCCGCGAAGTACAGTTGGTACGGTTACTGAGATTTACGATTACTTGCGAGTCCTGCTTGCGCGCCTGGCCGAGCCGCATTGTCCGGACTGTGATGTACCGGTCACGAATCAATCGGCAGACGACATCACCAATCATCTGCTTGCCCTGGAAGAGGGGACACGGTTGATCTTGACCGCTCCGCTTCGCTGGCAGCCCACGCACGATCCCGATCACTTGTGGCAGGATCTTCGAACTTCAGGTTTGGTCCGAGTTCGGGTGAACGGCAAAACACATTCCTTGGATGATCCGCCGACGCTTTCTTCGACGATCAGCTACGATATCGAAGCTGTCATCGACCGAGTGACGATTTCGAAGAAGAGTCGCAGCCGGATTTCCGAAAGTGTTGAGCTTGCACTTTCCCTAGGCAACGGCAACTTGCTCGCCGTCGAACCGCGGGATGATCAAGATGAGATTCACTGGCAGTCGACGCGTCATAGCCAGCACTTGGCCTGTCGCCAATGTGGTTACAGCATGGATGTGCTGACTCCCCACTCCTTCTCTTTCAATTCGCCGCTGGGCTGGTGTCCTGATTGTGAAGGTTTGGGTACGCAGACTGGCACCAGTCCGGCACTGCTGGTGGATTCCCATTTGTCACTAAGGGAAGGTGCAATTCGATTGTGGCCAGCCCTGGACGCAAACTCCAAATCAGACAACGCACCTACGGACTTGGCTTCGCCCATGTTGGAAGCCTTCTGCAAGGCGGTGGGCATTCCGATGGACGAGCCGGTAGAGAATCTGACCAGCGGTCAGCGTCGCAGCATTTTGCACGGAACGGCTGATCGTTGGTACAGCGTCGAAACGGCCAAGGGCATTCAATTTGATTTCCAGTGGAAGGGATTGTTTCCTGCCTTGGAGCATGCCTCGCGTCTCAGTCCTCAACTCCGTACGAAACTCAATCCCTTTGTGGCTGAAGTTGCTTGTTCAGCCTGCGATGGTTCTCGCCTGAACATCGATGCGGCAGCGGCGAAATTCCGTGGCCTGACTGTGGGGGATTACACCCAAGGAACTTTGGCCTGGTTGCACGAGCAACTGAGCGGCTGGAAGCTGAACAAGCGAGAGCAAGACATTGCAGGCGAATTGGTTCGTGAACTCTTGGCGCGAACCGAATTCCTGCTGGACGTCGGTTTGGATTATCTGTCCCTTTCCCGCGCGGCCAATACACTCAGCGGCGGTGAGTCTCAGAGGATTCGGTTGTCGAGCCAACTTGGTAGTGGACTTTGCGGAGTGCTATATGTACTCGATGAGCCCACAATTGGCTTGCACCCGCGCGACAATAATCGCCTGATCGGCGCCCTGAAGAAACTTCGTGATCTTGGCAACACCCTCATTGTTGTCGAGCATGATCGGGACGTAATTGAGCACAGCGACCAGCTTTGTGATTTCGGGCCTGCGGCCGGACGCTATGGCGGCGAGTTGATTGCACAGGGCAGTCCGAAGCAAGTTGCAAGGATGAAGAAGAGTGTTACCGGCAACTTTCTGAGCGATAAAGAAAAGATCCCGGTTCCGAAAAAACGCCGTCAGGAAGAGCGCGGAGAAATCAGCCTGATTGGTGCTCGCGCTCACAACTTGAAGAATGTCAACGTCGACTTTCCGCTTGGGCGACTCAACGTAGTTACCGGGCCCAGTGGTAGCGGCAAGAGTAGTTTGATGAACGAAGTGCTCTATCCATCGCTCTCAAAACGGCTTTCTAAACAAGCGGGCAAAAAGAGTACCTATGATGCCATCGAGGGTACGAAGCTGATCGATAAAGTGATTCGCGTCGATCAAAGTCCGTTGGGTTCGAATCCAAGCTCTACACCTGCGACTTACACGGGCGTTTTTGATCTCATTCGGCAACTTTATTCGCAATTGCCAGCGGCTCGTGCGCTTGGCTATACACCACGACAGTTCTCCTTCAATGTTCCTGGCGGGCGCTGCGACAAATGCGAAGGCAACGGACAACTGCGTATCGAGATGCACTTTCTGCCTGATGTCTGGGTGCAATGCGATAGCTGCCAGGGGCGTCGATTTACCGAGGATACTTTATCGGTTGAGTACCATGGCTTCTCGATTCATGACATCTTGGAAATGCAGATTGGCCAAGCATTAGATGTCTTCGACAACATTCCGAAGATACGTCGCGTGCTCCAGACTTTGGTCGACGTAGGATTGGATTACATTTCACTAGGGCAATCTGCGCCAACACTGTCTGGCGGAGAGGCGCAGCGAGTCAAATTGGCCTCGGAACTATCGCGGCCAGATACGGGTAAGACATTCTATCTACTCGATGAACCCACGACTGGCTTGCATTTTGGTGACATTATTAAACTGCTGGAGGTTTTGCAGCGGCTGGTTGACATCGGCAATACGGTCACCGTGATTGAGCACAATTTGGATGTGATCAAGGCAGCGGACTGGGTCATCGACATTGGTCCAGAAGCTGGCTCGGAGGGCGGTGAACTTGTCTTTTGCGGTACGCCCGAAGACTTGGTCAAGCACGCGAAGAAAGCCAGACCGAAAGCCAATTCGAACGCGAGGGCCGGCAAGACGACGAAGAAGACCACGAAGAAAGCAACGAAGAAGAAAGTAGCGAAGCCCAAGCACTTGCGAAGCTTCACAGGAGAGGCGTTGGTGCCGTTGCTGCAGTCGGCCGATTACGTCGAACGCGAAATTTACGATCCTGCGGTTCTTCAGAAAGTTCAGGACGGCGACGTGGAGCTAGATCAAATTGGTCGCGATACCTTGCTACCTTGGCAAGCCGATGGGCGAAGATGGCACACGCACGACAGCGTAGACCGCTCCGGCAATCCAATTCGTTGGGACCGCGGGGTGCTCGTGAAGCTCTTGGAGCGTATCGAAAAGATCGATGGCTTCGCTCCAATCAATTTTGACAATCGAAGCATCGTTGAAGTTTGCGGACCGGTGAAGAGTCGTGGTTGGTTCCTGCATGCAATCACTGCTGAGACTTGGCTGCTCAAGCTGAAGTTCCGGCTTCCTCGCCGCGCGTTTACCAAAGCTCAGCTCGAATCAGTAGTTGAATTGGCTACGCTGAATCAGATGGAAGAGATTGAAGCTTATGGCAACGAATCGCGTGTGAAGGCGAAGGCCGCCGGGCAATGGATGGAGCTCGAAATTCGCGCGTTCAAGCAAGAAGAGATCGATACCGAGAAATTTTGGAAATGGCTTGAGGAGGCAAGTTTTGCTTTCCTCGGAAAAACCACTCCAGAGAAAAAAGTCGAAACCGAATCCGGCAGTTCCGATCCCAAGAATACGACGCCTTGGAAAGTCCTCAAACAGCGTTGGCATTCGTTGCGCAAAGGATTTCCACCCGGCAAAGATATTGTCTGGCCAGCAGAAACGCTTTCCGTTTTCATTCAGGCCGTTCACCAATCCGCCGGCGGTGGCAGATGGCGTTGGGACGAACAATCCACCGCGCGTTACATCCTGCCCGGGCAAAAAGATCCTTGGATCGTTCTGCATACCAAGCGTCCGGAAGGTTTGATCGCCGTGTTGCACGGTCCAAAGGGCTACGATCCAGGAAGTCTAAAGGATTCGTTACCCATGAAAGTGCAAATTACGAAGCGTGGCGAAGACC
>JBCCEO010000025.1:0-22538 GCA_039030255.1 Planctomycetota bacterium
CCTTGAAGTTGTTTCGGTCCCTCTGCTACCGCGACCGCATCTTGGCCGACTGGGGCCACACGACCGTCCGGCTCAGCTCGGCCAACTCCTACTCGTACGACAAGCGCGACGTCACCTTCAGGGATATAATTTAGAATTCTGTGGTCTATTTTCACAGTCACTTTTACTTACATCATTGTTCTGCGCGTCTCTCAACACGAACGGCTGCTTGTACGCGTAGCAAGTCCCGATACGACGGACTTCCAGTGGTAGGTTACATCGTGGCGTAAAGCTTCCGAAATGACGCTTCGCTGAAGAAAGCCAAATCGCCCGTTCTTTTCGGGGCGAATTCCTGCTGCTGTGATCAGGCTCTGGGTGCAGGATGGAAAGCGGTGTTCCACTCTCTCAGCAATTTGAGAAAGATTACGATTGCGTCGCGAGATAACGATAGTCGCAATTAGGGCGACCAATCCACTTGCTCCTAACCAGAGCCAATGGATGTTTTCCGATTGGAGTGTACCATCGGCCTTACCAGAACTCAGGACCAGCCCTATGACGGCAGCCAGTAGCCAGATTCCTGCCAGGGTCCAGCCCAGATGCAAAGAGCGAATTCGACTTGCAACTGTCTTCAAACGTATTTGTAATCTGTTGTCCATATTGGACTCCAAAATGGAATCGATGGTTCTAAGTTGTCGCCAGCTGCGCGGCATTGCGTCTTGCAAACCACCCGGCTAGCGAGGTTTCTACGGCTAGGACTACCAGTCCAAGGGCTATGAGCCACTGCCACATGCGTTGTTTCTTTTCAAGTTCTTCAATTTGCATTTGCCGAGCACTATCTTTGCGCTGAGTATCGCTGGCTATGCGTCCGAGGCTTACGCCATACTGGTCAAATACCGCCTTGTCTTGTGGGACAAGCTGGCTCTCGTTGGCGGGAATTTGTACAGCGATTTGCTGCGATATTTCTGCGCTCTTGAGCGAGTAGATTCCCGGTTTGTAGAATTGAATTCCATTCAAGCCAACTCTCGCTACTGTGTCCTCTACAGACTCTCCCTCGGAATTCACTATTTCGACGTCTTCGTTTTCAAACGGGATGGATTCGCCAACCGCAAAAGTTGCTTGCGACTGGCGTAGCTTTCCAGATGGATCAAGAATGCCCGCAAGGATCGGAAGGAATTTCGTGGATAGAGCTAACCCACTTGCCGAAGGTTGCCAGCCAGCGGTCAAAACCCAAATGTTTCCCTTATCGACTCGTTGTCGAACGAGCAATGGAGCGAGATCGTCGAAACGAGCGACCGTCTTGATCGTGTTTGCATTTTCCTTGGGCTCCTCCGAGGATAATTCTGTGTCGGTTGAATTCGGCAGGCCGAGATTACGATGACTCCAAAACCGTATCTTGCTGAAATCATTGAAGCGAGGGTCGGCGAAGGGGGAAAAGACGGGGCTTCGATAATCGACCCATCCAATCAATGCGAAATCGCTCAGCTCGCTTTCGCCTACCGTTAAGTCAGGTGTATCCAACAGCTCTTGAAGGAATTGGGCCTGCGATTGATCTTCATTGCTAGAAAGTAGAACCAGCACGCTGCCGCCAGAACTAGCAAAATCACGGATGATCGCTGCTTGCGAGACAACATCTGCAACAGGCTCGACGACCAATGAACGTGTTGATCCTTCGGCCAAAACTGTTGGCAACTCATCAGGCCGCAATGCCAGGACTTCGCGTTCGACTAATGCCGTGCTAAGCGGTGCTTTCTGTAAAAAGTAGCCCGCATCGTCCTCGGGCTTGTCCGCCTTTCGACCTACGAAGGCAATCGGTTGTCGCGTTTTTTTGTATTCGACCACATAGACGTCGTTGTCATCTTCCCAGGCATCTCCCAGAAGACGAATTCGATTTGCCCCAGCGGGACGCGACGACATGGCAAGGACTCGAACCTGACCAGCGGGTACCTGAAGTTGAGTGAAAGTTCCATCGATCGGGCCGCGGTCGTTGGCCCAGGCTAATTGCAAGTTCGATTGTTCCGAATTCGAATTATTCTCGATTCGAACCCGGTAGATAGCGTCACTGTCTCCAGAATCCTCACTTACCATCAAGCTGGCACGTGCATTGCCTAGTTCCGAAGGTGCGATTTGCCGGACGTCCAATCCAATTTTTTCTGGCCATGGGTAGCCCTGCAATGATTCGAGGCCGGACTTGGTGTGTAAGTCGGTGATCAAAACAATTTCGCTAGAGCGTCCTGCGTGTACACCACCTGAAATTGCTGCCGAACTTAGCATGTCGGCTGCTGCGGTAATCCCCTCTGCCAATTCCGAGGCGAGCCAAGTCGGTTCCAATTCGTCCAGTGCTTGGCGAACAGCATCGTGCGTGGCGGGAGGATCCACGATTGCATCGCCCTCGAGTGCAACGACTGGGCGGAGCTCGCGATCAAGCGTGTATAGGGAAATGCGGTCTTCTGCGGAGAGATCACCGAGAATCTTCTTCGCCTCCTGCTGTGCTGCTTGCCAAACGTCATCACGCTGCATGCTTGCGCTGGTATCCACCACCATGACAACGTTTCGTCCGTCTAGATTGATACTGAGAAAACTGTCCTCGCGAAAGTAGGGCCTTGCAAACGCAAAAGCGATCAAGGCAATAGCCAAGGCGCGAAGCAGGAGCAAGAGCCACTGGTCGATTCGGCTGCGACGCGACAGCGTGGGTGGGGAAGGTTGCAAGAACATCAGTGAACTGAATTGTTTTTGCCCCTGCGGCTGTCGCCGGATCAGGTGGAATAGAATTGGCCCAGCAATCGCCAATGCGGCCAAGGCGTAAATAGGAGCGAGTAAGCCCATTGTTTATCTCCCCGCCTTGGCTGATGTATTCGACTTTGAAGCAGCTTGCTTGCTGGCCGAAGCGGAAAGAGTTCGAGTGTTGCTGATTAGTTCGAGCAAGGCCATATCCAATGGTTGGTCGATGGTTACGGTCATCATCCGTGCGCCGCGACGGTGGCAAATGTCGATCAATTGCTGTTCGTGATTCTCGAAACGTTTCTTGTATTCGGAAGTAGCTGCCGCCGGATCTACGTAAATTTCCCGCCCCGTTTCCATATCCTGAATCATCGCGCTGCCATCCATGGTGAAATCTACTTCTGTTGGATCTAGCACTCGAATCAACACGATTTCATGTCCGCGGCCTCGTAAATAACCGAGCGGTTGAAAGAGGCTTTCGGGCTCCGTGAGCAGGTCAGAAAGAAGGACTAGCAATCCGCGGCGCTTGGAAAGTCCCGCCAACTGCGACATGGCTTGGCTCAAGTCCGAATCAACTCCTTCGCTCTCCTGCCCCAGCATGCTCATGATTTGTTGCAAGTGCCCTGAGCGGTGTCGTGGCGGCAAGAATTCAGGCGAAGCATTGCCGCAAGTCATGATACCGACTGCGTCACGTTGACTGTTCAAATAGTAGGCCAGCGTTGCTGCAAGCGTACGGGCGTATTCAGCCTTCGAATACTCGCCACTACCGAAGGCCATTGAGCGGCTCTGGTCCACGGCGATATAACAGCGACGATTCGTTTCATCCTCGTATTGCTTCACGTAGCAACGATCCGTTCGCGCCATCAGCTTCCAATCCAAAGTCCTTGGATCGTCGCCAACGACATAGGGACGGTACTGGGCGAATTCAACAGAAAAACCATGCAACGGACTTCGATGGAGGCCACTGGTGAAGCCTTCAACGACGGTCTTCGCGCGCAAAGTCAAATTCTTGACCTGCATGATTGCCGCAGGATCAATAAACCAACTCTGGCGTTTGGGATTCGTGGACTCTGATTCAGATACGGTGGACACAGCAGGGATTTCCTGTCGTTATTCGCTGACAAGTTGAAGTAGTTCTGCGATGCAGTCTTCGACCGTGATGCCTTCGGCTTCCGCCTTGTAGTTCAGCAATACACGGTGTCGCAGCGTGGGTGAGGCGAGTGCCCGAATATCTTCAGTCATGACATGCGACCTGCCTTCTAGCAGTGCACGAGCTTTGGAACCAAGTACTAAAGTTTGGGCCGCCCGGAGACCTGCCCCCCAGCTAACCCAGTCATTGACGAATGCGGATGCACCTTCCCGGCCCGGACGCGACGCTTCGACCAAACGCACTGCGTAGTCTGCCACTTCGCGAGCCACAGGAACACGACGCACAACTTCTTGAAATTGAAGGACGTCCTCGCCTGAGAACAGCTGCTCGATTGGTTCCGGCTTTTTCGATGTCGTTTGGAGTACGACGTCAAGTTCCTCGTCGTGAGGTAAGTAATCGATCAGGACGTTGAACATGAAGCGGTCTAATTGAGCTTCTGGAAGTGGATAAGTTCCCTCCATTTCAATTGGGTTCTGCGTGGCTAGAACGAAAAATGGTTCTTCCAAAACGTAGCGTTTTCCTGCAACGGTTACTTGATGCTCTTGCATCGCTTCGAGCATCGCTGCTTGGGTCTTAGGCGGCGTACGGTTGATCTCATCGGCCAAGATGACATTCGCAAAAACTGGACCTTGCACAAACTGTAGAGCACGCGAACCATCTTCTTTTTGTTCCAGAATCTCAGTTCCCGTGATGTCCGACGGCATCAAGTCGGGCGTGAACTGGATTCGTTGAAAATTCAAGTCGAAGATTTGGGCAACGCTACGCACCAGTAGTGTCTTAGCCAAACCTGGAGCACCGGTAATCAGGCAATGACCGCCACCCATCAAGCTGATCAGCAGCTGTTGGACTACATCTTTTTGGCCGACGATTGTCTTGGAGAGTTCCTGGTCGATACGGTCGCGACTTTCGCGGAGTCTTTCGACGACAGCCTGTTCTTGTTCGTCAGTGATTTCTATGCTCACGTTATTCTCGTCTCTGTTTTTTCTTGTTAGTTAATTTCTTGATGATTCTTTATCGAGGCCGCAAAAGTCTGAGTTGGTGCAAGTTTTTGAATTACTTGATCAGTGAGTCATTGCATAGGTAACGATATTGATTCCAAGCGGGTAGGATTTTTTGACCGCGAACTCAGCAAAATACTCCTTGTTCTCGCCTTCCCGTTCCCATCCGTCGCCGAGATCTGTGTTGTGGCAAATAAAGACCATGATCCGATCTGCGTCGTCGGTAATGGCTTGGTAGTGAACCTCTTGTGCATCGTAGCGTTCGTAGGTGTAACCACGATAGAAAGTGTTGATGGCTGGGACTTGGGGACGTTCTTTCATTGGGTAAACGCACTGGAAGATTTCATGCTCTAGTGGAACTTCGAATGGCTCACGTTCTGGGAAGACCCGTTTAATCTCGCGATAGAAGTTGTCGTACTCGTTCTGTCCCCAAAAATCGTCGACCATAAGAAAACCACCGTTTTCGAGGTACTTCCGAAGCGCGACTACCTCTTCTTCGCTAAACTCGAGGTTGCCTGGCTCAATCATGTAGAGAAATGGGTAATCGAATACTTCGGGATCCGTCAGCTCCACCACCACTGGATTGGGATTGACTTTCATCGCCGTCAACTGCTGCAGCCTTAGTGAAAAATTCAGATCACTGTCTGGATAGTCCACGCGCCACTTGCCTCCGCGTCGCCATCCATAGCCTCCACCTCCATAGCCGTCGCTGTATTTGACTCGAGCAAACGTAAAAACGTCCTTGCCGAAATCTTCGTTCATTCCCCAATCCGGTACACCATTTCGGCTGTAGCCGCTGAGGTCATAACCACGACTGCCGTAGCCACGACCACCAAAGCCGCGTTGGTAGGCGATGAGAGCGGAAGCCGAGCAGGCGACCAGCAAGCAGACGCAACCTGCGATTCGAAAACGACGTGATCGGATAAAATCCTTCATGCTATTCGCCTATGCTCCTAGGATGCTTTCCGTGGACTGGGGGGGCTTCCATTTGCTGGTGGCTCAACTAGCAACTGATTCGGAGTATCCAGCTCGCCTACCGCTGTTTTAAACTCGCTAGGCAATTTTGCTTCTCCGTTTCGGATTGCAACCAGCTGCTTTAGTAACTGCTGTGCTTCGCGATATCTCGGAGAGTGTTCGAGAGCAAGTAAGGCCTCGATTCTAGCTTCCTCGGTTCGATCATGCTCGCCGCTACTTGCGTTCAGTAGAGCCGAGGAAAGCTGAAAATGAAGGCCGGCTGGGTCGAGCGGATTCATTCCTTGCAGGGCCTGTAGCGGCTGGATGGCTTGCAAAGGTTCTTGCAAGGCAGAGCTGGCGGCAACCAAGCCCTCGTGACCGTTTGGGATTAATGGATTTACGGCAAGCAATTTGCCGGAATAGGTCGCCAAAGCTTCCCAGTCCTCCGATGCTTGGCACAGCTCGGTCAGCCGAAGCAAGGCGGCGACATCGTTGGAAGAATGTTTCATGATCTTTTCTAGGGCCGCTCGCTCCGCAGGAGCATCGCCCGTTTTCTTAGCAATATACGCAGCCAGTTTTAAGCCACCGTTTGCCGACGTATCATCCGGGTAAAGCTCTAGCAACTTGACGACAGACTCTTTGGCCCGTCCCCAGTTTTCGTTTTGCACATGTGCTTGCGCCAGTAACGCTTGCCCGGCATAGCTGTTAGGATTCTTATCAACCCACGCTTGAATTTCCTCCAAGCCGGCGGACTCCGCAAAGTCTCCCTTTGAAAAATCCGTATCTGGGTTGAAGCTGGCCGTGATGGCTTGCACGTACTCCTTGAAGTCCTTATCAAGCACGCCTGCGTCCCCAAAGCGTCGTGAAAAGGCGCTCTCCAAGGTGACTCCCATGCCCAGGTCCTCTAGTGCCTTGAGCAGCAATGGTCTGCCGTGTTTCTCGACGAGATATCGAACCGCCAGTGAGGATTCGTAGTAGGCGAATTGTAAGTGAATCGGACTCTTGGGGCTCATGAAAGCACTGCTCAGCTCCGATAACGGAACGAAGTCTTCTCCAAGCAGCATTTGCTTGTACAGTGGCGACATGGACTGGCCCCAGCTGCTGTCGCGTTCCAACTCTTCGTAAACTGAGATCCCTTCGCTCAACCAACGCGGCATTCTGTTGTTTGTCTTTTGAAGGGTAATAACGTGACAGAATTCATGCCAAAGCACGCTTTCCCAATTCGATGGGCTGCTCCCTTGTGAAGCAGGACTATTGGCGGTGATCAAACTGCCAAAACAAACGCCGAGATAGCCAGCACCGCCAGGCAGTCCAAAGGTACGAATTGCAAAGTCGCTTTGTTGGGGAAAGATCTCGACCGTGGTTGGCCGTTCTAATTCAAATTGATATTTCTTACACAAGACGTCTTGGGCTTGGCTTAAAAGTGCTAGCACGCGCTCCCCATAAATCTCGGCCTCTTTGGCTTCCATTCGAACGATAAAGCCAGGAGCCTCCAGCGTTGTGAACTTGGTGATTCGAGTGTGCAATTTGCGTAGGTTGAAAGCGACGACGTTATACTTGTCCTCCTCAGCAACTTCGTCGACCAAAGACCAGCCATCTTCGTCCAAACCGACTCGCAACAAGTCCTGTCCTAGTTGAAACTTGGCCGGAAGAAACTTCGGATCCAGCTTCAGGGCACGACGTTGATAGGCGACACTTTCTTGAAAGCGGTAATGTCGGGAGAGCGTCTTGCCCGCGATGAAATCAACTTCGGGATTGGTATTCCATTTCTCAAGGCCTTTCTTACGGTATTCACCTTCCTTGTTATAGTCTCCACGAAGGTGCGCGAGTGCTGCCCGCAACCCCCAGGCTTTGGGGGTGCTGGCGTTGATTGCTAGAACCTCCTCGATGCCCTGCTCTGCAGCATCATAGCGTTCCGCGTCAATAAGCTTGCGGACGCCAAAAAGCAAGCTTGGGATGTGCTTGGAGTTCAGGTCTAGGGCCGCTTTAAGAAAAGCATCCGACTTTTCTTTGTCTGATGTCTCCCATGCTTGCGCCAGCAAAAAAGAGATGTTCGGGTCTTCTGGCCGTTTCTCTAATGCCTTGCTCAATGCGTTGACGGCTTCTTGATAATCGGCCTTGGTGAGAGCCAATTCGCCAATGGCGACGTAGGCCTCAACATAAGTTGGATCGCTTTTGAGGATGCGGTCGTAGCAGGACTCTAAAATGTATCGGGCATCTTCCCCCTCTGCCAACAAGTACTTACCGACTGCTAGCAAGTTTTCGCGATCACTGTACCTCCATGGTGCATTAGTGAGTAAGACAGGGATTTCGTCGAGCAGCTTTTGTCCTTCTTCTTCCTGCCCGCAATAACGCAGTGCTGATGCTCCTAGTGTTCGCAAGTCAATGCTACTGGTAAATTTATTTTCTTCCATAAGAGCCAAGTACACATCCCGCGCTTCTTCGTACTCGCCAGTTTCTATAAGGGCTCGCATTAATTGCCTGGACCAAAAGTCGTTCCAAATTCCCTTATCGACCTGAGCTCGTGTCAGCTCAATGCACTTCCCATAGTCGCCTGAGAAAAACGTGTTGCGTGCTTCTTCAAAATCCTGAGCACGAATGGGAGATACGAGGAACATGCTGCAAAGGCATGCCCACATGAGTAGTCGTGGAAGCCACGCAGAAAGGCTACCTGGGGATGGACTTGCAGACATCGGAACAAAAGTGCGATGCATGGCGGACCATTTAGGAAACAACATACGAGATCCATCAAATTCGTTGACGCGCGGTCTTTCAGTGCGTGACACTGCAGTAGCTTACCGCAAGGACAAGGGAGGGCGCGTCCTCTTGCGGCGGCATGAATTCATGCCTACACCAACGGATTCCGTAGAAAACCAAGGAAAGAGACAAGACTCCAAGATAGCCAAGATCCCTTGGCAATGCACGCCTGCTAAAGCGTTTCGAGCCTAAATCCGCGAAGGATTTGCTACAAAAAATGGCCAAGGCAAGGGATTACCCAAAGAAAGTGAACCCCATTACGGAACCTGAGTTTCGCCGAAAGCCTAATATGGCCGAACAGACGCATTTTCTGCGCACTGGGCATGAGCTTCAAGCGGATTGTCTAAGAGACCCGCTTCTTCCTGCCTGCTATCTCAACACAAGGAGGGTTTGCGGCGGTGCCGAAATCGAGTCGCGATGAGTCCAACTGCCAATAGCAATTGAAAGCTTGCTGGCTCCGGAACGGCTCCCACATACATCGTAATCGAATCTGCGCTAGCACCGCTTCCCCAAGTCCACGAGTAGATGCCTGGGGTGAGTCCGAGCGTGCTCAATGACTGGTTGTTCCAGGTCGCTGTTGAAGACAGGCTGGTTCCGGATACGTAGTTGTCATACACGTCAAATAATTGCCCTTCAACTCCGAAGCGATCTCCGGTTCCTGAGTCTGCAAATATGAAGCCGCCAGATCCGAGTGACGTTGGACCGGTCGCGGTTACGTAACGATCTACCTGAACGCTGGGCGTCGTGCCAGTCCGAACGAGGGCTCGATCGGGAATCATGTACACACTTGATTGTGCATTCGTGGCCGTGAGTGCGGTTAGGTTTAAGGATCCATTGGCAGTTGCGACGACGTCTGGGCCAACGTTTTGAACCGTCAGAATGACTTCGGACTTTGCTCGCTGCGGAACGAGTATCAGGGTTAAGAAACCGCAAAACAAGAAAGAAGTAGTGAATTTCATCTTTGTATCAATTCAGATTGGGTTGCTTGTTGTTAGGTGCTTTAGTTTGTGAATTACTTTAGTTTGCGAATTACTTTAGTTTGCGCGTTTTGTGGGTGTCGCGACTGGAAGACTTCTGTGACGCGTTAAGCTGAGCAAGGCAAGACAACGCATCGCAAATACAGGTTGATGGCTCAGTTGGTGACTGAAGCTGCAAAGCCATAGTTTGGAGTGCCTGAGGCGTCACATTTTTCGACGTGCCAGAATCCGAAAAGTTGTTCGCTCCTACAGCTACGGCCCGGGAGTAGGAAGGAATGTTGCTCTCAGATAGGGCGCCGATCGTACCTTCCGTCGTTTTGCTGCCGACTCGCGAATGGCTGGCTTGATCGGCCGAGAAATCGGCGAGGCTGTAGACGAAGTCAGCTCTTGCAGACGAAAAGGTCAGCGCAGAAAGGGCGGCTATGAGTGGCAAGAAAAAACTACGGTGGGGCATGCAGATATTCCGGCAGCCTTGCGCTACGCGACGGCTATAGTTGTAAAACAAAGGTTGACGGGGTAGATATGTCTCGACTCGTTCGGAGGCGGACAGATTCTGAGAAAATCTTGGTTTTAGGTTTTTTAACCCAGGCTTTCGCCGCTTTGGCGTTAAGCTAGACATAATGCCCCATCCCACCTCCTGCTCAACACATACCCCATGAGTGAACAATCTATTACCCATTGGATTAAGCGCGCCCAGTTGGAAGATTCGGAGGGCGAAGAAGCCATTTGGAATCACTACTTTGAGCAAGTTGTTCGACTCGCAAGGAGCCGAATGACGTTGATTCAGACCTCAATCTACGATGCCGAAGATGCTGCACTGAGTGCGATACACAGCCTATTCCGTGGAATTCGAGCCAATCGCTTCCCTGAACTAAATGATCGACACAACCTATGGCGGCTACTTATTGTCATCACGAGCCGCAAGATCAGCGCACAAAGAAGACGCCAGTCTTCGCGTATTGTGAATGCCGGCCAAAAACAGTCAGAGTTCGCAATCTTGGGATGTCTCTCAGAGGAGCCGACGGCCGAATTCGTTAGTGAGGTTATGGATGAGACCGAGAACGCATTAAATCTGCTCGGTGACGATCAACTGCAAAAAATAGCCGTCTTGAAATTGGATGGATTCACCACCAAAGAGATCAGTGAAAGAGTTCATGCAACAACGAGGACTGTTCGTCGAAAGCTCGAACGAATCCGAGACATTTGGGGTATTGCTGAGGATGCGTGAGTTCTCGACGCACAAGATTAGGGGCTGCAATTAAGCGGACTTTATAGTTGCCGCATCCTTGGGCGGACAACGAAACGAAGCGCGAGCAGCCTGGCGCCAGCAGTCTTTGAGCTTATGCGAATTTTTCGATCGATTTTTTGCCTAGAAGAAAACTTGCCGTAGTTCTGCAACGTCGAGCCCTTTTGGGGAAATGAGTCCCTAGGTTTTCGTTGTCCTCGCTGTCCTATTGGGTTGCTCTTGCGCCATGTAATTATTGCAGAGTGCAAATCTTGAGGAGGCCGTAGCCATTCATGACGAGTCAGACTAGAAGTGACGTAAGAGCAAAGATCGACCCCGTTTGCGACGCATTCGAGGACACGTGGAGGAATGGAGCGAATGCTCCGCGGATATCTGACTTTCTGGATAAGTTGCCGAGCGACTGCCATGACTCACTATTTATCGAACTGCTCGGGATTGAAATAGAGCTGCGTGCCCAAGCTGGTGCTCTACCTAGTCTTGCCAACTACGAATCAGAATTCCCTCATTTCGTAGATCAGGTGCGTTCGGCCTTTGAGGAATTCCAAATGTCGGCGGGAGACGCAACTCGTCTCGAGACCGTTGATCCTGGAGATTCCAGGACCGCGTCAGCTTCCCCAACTCTGCCGCGCGATTCTTTGGTTACATACGAAGTTCTTGAGGAAATTGACCGAGGTGGCATGGGGATCGTGCATCTTGCAAAAGACAATCGGCTCAAGCGTTTCGTGGCTATCAAAACTATTTCCGAGAGTATTTGTGGCGACACTGAAGCTCTCAATCGATTCAAGATCGAAGCAGAAGCGACGGCCAAGCTGAACCACCCCAATGTAACTCAAGTCTATGAAGTTGGACTTGATGCCGCGCCGCCCTATATCGTGATGGAATACGCAGATCGTGGGCAACTTGGAAACCTGAGCAACGTTACCTCAGTGGACCAAAAGACGATTGCTCGAATCGTTCGAAGAATAGCATCGGCTGTTGACTATGCGAATTCCACCGGGATTATCCACCGCGACATTAAACCCGCGAACATCTTATTGTTTAGTGATACAAGTCAGACTAGCAGCGATTCAAAATCCGACTCTGTAATAAGCTTGCCAGAGGTGTCCGGTAATGACGAAATTGAATTCAATGTTATTCCAAAACTGACCGACTTTGGATTGGCGAAGTCCCTAGAACTAGACGGCACACAAACACAAACCGGAACGCTGATTGGATCGCCTTGCTTCATGTCGCCTGAACAAGTTGCAGGCGAGCAGCGCGCTTTGGGCCCGGCCACGGACGTTTACGGAGTCGGAACAGTCCTTTATTGGCTGTTAAGTGGTCATGCCCCCTTCGAAGCTCAAACTCCAATGGAAACGATTGAATTGGTTCGATCCGAACCTCCAGTCCGAATTGCGGAGTCGAGACCAGATGTGGATCGGGACCTCGAGACCATTTGCTTAAGATGTCTTGAGAAGTCGCCCACGGATCGATACGCTTCGGCTGGGCTTGTCGCTGAGGAATTGCAAAGATTTCTCGATAATCGTCCCATCCAGGCAAGACCTATTGGCAGCTTAGGACGATTGAGACGCTGGTGTCAAAGAAACTCCACTGTCGCTTGGTCAGGACTCATCACGGTATCCATCCTGTTGCTAGGAATCGCCGCAACTAGTTGGCAATGGCGCAAGGCTGCGCGAAGCGAATTAGCAGCCATCGAAGCCCATGAAGTGCAAGGACGGCAGGCTTCTAGACTCTATTTCAATCGCGCCACAGAACTTGCAGCTGAATCTAACATCGCCGAGGGGTTGCACTGGATGTTGCAGAGTCTTGCAGTATGCCCAAATCGCGAGCATGATCTAGGCTGGCGCAATTCGTTGCGCCAGGCCTACGCGAATTGGGAGGCAGAATTACATCCACTGCTTTGGCGTCAGCCACTCCAGAAAGAAGCTGTGTGTATTGCTGCCAGCAATGACGGCAGCATTGCCCTTGTGGGTTGCTTGGGAGGGCAATTGCAAAGGATAGACCTACGCACTGGAAAGCCGATCGGAAAGCCGCTGCAGTGTGGTGAGGAAAGTCTCGGCTGGTCTGGTGTTATGGCACTTGCTTTTCATCCAAGCGATCAGTGGTTTTGTATTGGACTTGGCGATCGCTCAGGCGACTCAAACTCGAGTGAAACGCTTGGCCGAGTGTTGGCATATTCACGCGATGGAGTTCCATTGGAACTTGAGTTTGAAACAGATTTACCGGTGGAGTCACTTGCTTTCAGCAACAGCGGTGACAGTCTCTTCGTCGCTACAGGGCACGATCAGGCGAAAGGTGGCGGAATTCAAGTGCTTGAATCCGATAACTTTCTTGCTCTCGCTTCGCGTTTCCAGACGGATGGCCTATGGCATGAGTTGAAAACAAATGACTCGAAATTGGAAGTAACTTACCGCAGCGGCAACGAGCGAAAAACAATTATCCTTGATCCTTCCCTTGCTGTCCTGGAGGAGAAGTTAGCTGAGAAAATAGAAGCAGGAAAACGATTGGGCTACCTAGCTGCACATGCCAATGATGTAGTTCACGAACATCGTGGAAGGCAGCTTGCATCCGGCGATCGGATCATCTTGACTCAAACGCATGAGTACCAAGTGTTGGCAACGAGCAAGAGCTCGAAACGCCCGCACGAGCTTCTGCGCTCGAAACTCGCCGTTCCGTCCACAAAATTCTCGCTCAAAGATTCGGCGATTCTGTCAGAGGACCAAAAACGGCTGGCTTGGGCTAATGAAGCTGGTGACGTAAATCGAATCCATCTGGAGCAGTATGACCTCGCTCGATCCCAGAGCAAAGGTCTGCCTGATTGCCAGAAAGCGGTATTTGGTCCGAACGGGCGCTGGTTTGCACTAGCAAACGATGGCATTCAAATATTTGAGTTCGAAACGGGGAAACCCATTGGGAAGTTTATGGAGCAAGGTGCAAAAATCGCTGCCCTAGCTGTAAATTCAGATGGCACGCTGATTGCCGCAGGAGATTTTGCCCAGGAGGTCAAGCTTTGGGATGCTACAACCGGAGAACAAATTGGTGAGACAATGTCGCAAGCAGACATCGTCATCAGCCTCGCATTTTCTTCAGATGGAAGACATCTTGTAGCCGGAACCGCTAGTGATTGGAATCACGATCCCCAGGCGCAGGTCTGGAACGTTGCGGAATGTCGGAAAGTTGGAGAGCCCATGCGCACGCAACGGTATTGTCGCCAGGTTCAATTCACTCCCGGCGGTGAGGCTGTGCTGACGGTGTCCGACAATCACTTTCGACTGTGGGATGCAGCGACGGGAAAACCAAAGACTGAACCAATTCGGTTTACGACGTCTCGCTGCAAAGCGATCTTAGATCCAAAAGGAGAGTTCGTGCTATCGGGATCGGTGACTGGCAGTATTCAAGCTTGGGAGGTCGAGACGGGAAAACCGATTCACGAAAAGATCTATCGTAGCAAGCGAGAAATCAAAGAAATCTGCTTTAGCGAAGATGCAACCCTGTTCGTCGTGGGATATCAAGATGGAAGATCGGAGATATTCGATTTTTCGAGCTTCGTTCCTATTGGTCCAGCAGGCGTTCTTCCCGCGCCGATTAAGTTGGCAGAAATAACGAGCGACAATAGGAGCTGGGTGGCCGTAGACGTGAAAGGGCATTTTGCTCAGTATCCAATCTTGCCCGCAGCAGACTTGTCCGTTGAACAGTTGCGTCATGATGCGATCAGCAGAACCAGTATTCAGCTCGACGGAAACGGCACTCGGGTTAATCTTTCCCACGAAGAATGGCGGCAATTCATCTCTTCTAGTAAGCTCGGCCTAGACGACCCTAAATAGATGGGCGAAGGATGCGGTGCAATGAGTTGCAATGTCATTGCGGCGGCTCTTGGCTGCAGGCCACTGAATTCGCGGAATTGCCATCTCACAAGAGCAACTATGCCCGCCCCGACTCATTGATGGGACCCTTGACTGAAACTGCACTCTATGGGATCGCTTTGGTTTGAATGAACTTTACTCCATGGCGCTTGGGTTCTAACTATCGGTTTTTATCCTAAAATAGAACTGGGGAGATGCCCTTTGTGCTATCCCAGTCAAGCAGACAGTAAGCAATGCTTCGGGCACTGCTAATCGACCAACTATCTAGCGATTTAAGGAGACGTTCGTGGAGGGACACGAGCCACTGCAGTTTGATCATGACGTCACCGAGGAGGAATTACTTCAGCGGGCGTCGAGCTTTCTAGATACCGCGCGCAACAGGCGTTCCGTGCGATTCTTCTCAGATCGCCCTGTGCCGCGTGAAGTCATCGAATCTTGCATTCAAGTTGCGGGGACGGCTCCCAGCGGTGCGAACAAACAGCCATGGCATTTTGTTGCCGTTGGTGATCCGGAGTTGAAACACAAGATCCGAATCGCGGCGGAGCAGGAAGAACATGAGTTCTACAACAATCGCGCTCCTCAGGATTGGCTGGACGCATTGACTCCTATGGCGACGAATGAAAAGAAGCCGTTCTTAGAAGTCGCTCCTTGGCTTGTCGCGATCTTCTCAGAAGCGTACAGTCACGACGATGAGGATCAAAAGGTAAAGCATTACTATGTACCTGAGTCGGTCGGGATCGCAACGGGAATGTTGATTTCAGCGCTAAATTCCTGCGGCCTAGCTACCTTGACGCATACGCCGAGTCCCATGAAGTTCTTGCGCGACATTCTCGGACGTTCTGAAAACCAGCGACCGTTTCTTTTGTTAGTTGTAGGCTTTCCAAGTGAGGATTGTATTGTGCCCAAACTAACCAAGAAGTCTATGGATGAACTCGCGACTTTTCACGAAGGAAAGTAGAACACGTGTCCCGTGTGTTCCCGTGAATTTAGAACACATGTCGCAAGAGATTTTTCTTATGAATAGGTTCAAGAAGCAGTTGAGGAAAACTGCTCTACAGTAATTGCCCGCCATCGATGGCGAGCAGTTGTCCGGTGGCCATGGATGATCCAACTGCCAGAAAGAGTACTCCCTCGGCAATGTCATCAGGGCTGGAGGCTCTAGGTAGCGGGAAATCAGATGTCATTTCTTGTAAATCCCAGTCGTTGGCGCCTTCGCGAATCCATCTTGAATCGATGGGACCAGGTAAGACCGCGTTGACGCGTACGTTCGGGGCAAGCGAAATCGCAAAGCTCTTGGTCATCGTGTTGAGCGCTCCTTTACTTGCAGCATAGGCAATGCACGAACCACGACCAGTCTGACCTGCCACCGAACTTACGTTGACAACTGCTCCGCCTTCTCCCGCTGACAAAAGGGAACTACATGCCTTCGTGCAAAAGTACGGGCCTTTCAAGTTCACCGCTAGGATTCGATCCCACTTTTCCTCGGTAAGCGAATCCAGGTCAACAGCCGGTATGAACTCAGTTGTTGCAGCATTGTTGACCAGCACGTCTAGCCGACCATATTCTGTTCGAACTGCTTCAACCATTTGCGTCACTGCCGTTTCATCCGACACATCACATTTGAAAAGCACTGCCCGCGCACCCAACGCTTCAGCCTCGGATTTCGCCAGCTCGGCATCCGTTTGGCTCCGCGAATAGTTGATGCAAACGTTGAAACCAAGCTTGGCAAAACGCAGCGCGCAGGCCTTCCCGACTCCTGTCGCGCCACCCGTTATCAACATCGTTGGCGATTCCGATGGTGTCATGACAACTCCTCTAGGGCTAGCAAATCTTCATTTTGCAAGCATTTTGGCCTCAAATATTCGAAAAAACACTCGAGCGGAATTGTCGCAGAATCGCCCAGTTTGCGGGAGGTGGGCTAATTTGGCGGATCTGGGAGGTTGTGAAAACAATGCCGGAAAAAATCTTTAGGGAATTCAAAAACCTTGTCCGGGTTCGGTACTCGGCGGCAATCTGAATGGTGAGTAGGATGAAAGCTTCCAGCTCAGCAGAGTACCCAGTGAGGTTCGAAGCAGCCTCACGCTAAACCGCAAATAAGCAAATCCACCTTTGGAGGGAAAGAGATGAACCGCTTAAGACTCAGTATTGTTGCCGTTGCCGCCTTGTTAGTTGGTGGCTTAGTTAGTTCCAACGCACACGCTCAAATCATTTTCGGACCACCCATCATTGGTCCGCGAGTTGTCGCTCGAGCGGTAGTGCCTCCTGTTTTTCCCGTTGTTCGCCCGGTAGTTGTGGCGCCGCCAATCGCCCCTGTAGTGCGCACAACCTATAGCAGCTCCTATGTTGCTCCAGCTACGTCTGTGACGGTCTACAAGTCCTACACGCCGACCGTTGTGACTCCTGCTCCTGCCGTTGTTGCTCCGACTGTAGTTGCTCCGGTTCCTACAGTAGTAGCAGCACCTGTGGTACGAACGGCGCCCGTAGTCGTCCGAGCACGGCCAGCTTATGTACCCTTTCAGCCGGTGCGAAATGCAGTGAGAGCTCGAATTAGGTATTAGGACCTAAACGGTGGATCACGACTTGGTGATCGTTGAGAGACGAGCAGATTCCCTAGAGAAACAGATTCCTTGAAGGCGAAGCACCCGTTCGGTTGCTCCGCCTTTTTTGCTTGACTTTAGGTCACGTCTTAAGAACCCCACCACGGCCGGTCCCACGCCTAGCGGGGAGTGACCGACTCTCTGGGAAACGGTACTTCTGCGCGTCAGAGCTCACTACGCCCCAGCAAGTTTTTTCGAGCGGGCGCGTCGGCGATAGTATTTCAAGCCAGGAATGAAGAAACTCGCTCCAGCAACGACACCAAAAATCAGATGTGCAAAATCCGGCAGGATAGCCATGAGCATGCTAGTGGCAATCAATGCAAAGGACTGAACATAGAATTGCCCAGAAAGAATCCCGGCCTTTACAAAAAATACGCTCGCACCAACTAGGCCAAGTATGGGGGAGAGTTTCAATGGCTCCAAGTCGAGAAGCCATTCCAGCGGTGTTAGCGCAGCAATAGCAAGTAGGCTGGCTCCCCAAACGTGAGCAATCTGTCTTTCGACAAAAGTTACCGGTCCCATGCGCCGCCGTAGTGCCCAAAAGACGGCAGCCCATGTACCAAGTCCGATAACCCACAGAGCGGAAAAGCTTAGCCGAGATTGAATGCTGGACCAGGCCATGATTTCGGCGGCCAAACAGACAATAAACAGAACTACACTATGCCACATCCATAGTAGGCCCCAGTTTTCGAGGACGACTGCGTGATGCGTTTCCCGAAACCAGCGTGCGGCTACTTGAGCCAGTGTTCCACCTTGGGCTCGAATGGGTTCGTTGCGTAAGAATCTTTCCAATTCATCGGCCATTTCATCGGCCGACTCGTACCTTAGGTCTACGGGCTTCTGGATCGTCCGTTGGACAATCATCTCCAAGTCGCGGTCGATGCGCGGCTGCAGCAATCTAGGGGGTGGCGGATCATGCTCTAGAATCTGAATCGCTAGCTGCATCGGAGACTCGGCGATAAACGGTGGGCGTCCGGTCAGTAAGTGGTAAAGTACGGCACCTAATCCATAGATGTCCGCGCGAGGTCCAACTAGATTGCCATGTCCGGAGGCTTGTTCGGGTGACATATAGCTAGGCGTTCCGACCACGGCCCCCGTTCGTGTCAAGCTATCGCCCGAATCAGCAAACTTTGCCAAGCCGAAATCCATGATTCGGACTTGGTCCTGTTCGTCCAGCAAGATATTGGAAGGTTTAATGTCTCGGTGCAAAACTCCGTTACGGTGAGCGAAGCCAATGGCTCGGCAAACCGAAATCATAATCTCGGCAGCGCGACGCTGGGGGACGGGCCCCTCTTTTAGCTTCGTCGAAAGTGTTTGGCCTGCAATGAATTGCATGCTGAAATATGGATGTCCCTCCCAGTCTTCAACTTCGTAGACTGGGACGATTCCAGGATGCTCAAGTCGAGCGTTGGCCTCAGCTTCGGCAAAAAATCGCTTTCGGTTCTCGGGGCTTTCCGGCCGGTGCCCAGCAATCATTTTGACGGCCACCGTTCGGTTGAGACTCTTTTGGTGAGCCCTGTAGACGACTCCCATACCGCCGCGACCGATTACTTCCTCTAGGCGGTAATCGCCGATGACAAACGGCAATGTTGGGATCGGTTGATTCGGCCAGCTTGGGTCGCTAGGCGAAGACGGATGCGATGCCGTGTTCCGAATGCCTGCAGCCACGGCATCGGTGATGACGAGTGTTCCCCAAATTTCCCGCAAGTCTTCGCGAAACGCTGTGTTTTCCTGACAAACTTCTTCAAAGTCGAGTTGTTCGCCGGATTGAATTCGGTCTGCAAGATTACTGACGAGTACGGCAAGCTCTTCTTCGCGAGCGTCATCGCCACGGAGGGGTTCTTGGCTATCGTTAGAGGACTGTCCTGCCGCTGTCATCCCGCAATCTTCCTCTGCTTCAATCTTGCGATTGGCTTATGTTGTCGTCGAGGATTTCTCGCAGCTTTTTGAGAGCTCGAAGATAGCGCATGCTGGCTGCAGGTTCGGTCAATTCGAGCGATTGAGCAATCTCCTGGTTCGAGAGTTGTTCGTAGTGACGCATAAGGATGATTTCTCGATCACGCTCCGGCAGGAGGCTGATGCAACCTTGGATGTGTTGGGCAAGTTCTCTTTGCGTGGCCGCGGCTGCCGGGGTAAGTTCGGGATCGCAGATTTGTGCAGCCAACTCAATCGTGGATTGATCTACTGCCCCGGTGGCAACCAATGGCTGTTCTCTATCTATACTCCTTTTGGCGGAAACGCGATGACGGCGATGCGCGTCGATGATGCGATCTTTTGCAATCTGGCGAATCCACAAGTGGAATGCCATCACGGGATTTTGAAGGTAGTCTTGCAGGCGACGATTCGCTTCGACCAACACATCTTGAACGATATCGCTGACGTCTACACGACGGACGATTTTCTGGTCCAATCGCATTCCTATCATTCGGCGCAACGAGTCGCGGTGACGATCCAGAAGGCGTTCCACGGCGTCGTCATCACCTTCTTTTGCGTTGAGTAGCAATTCTTGGGTATGGTCGCCGTCTGGCCAAATCGAATTTGTCATTTCAACTCCTGTGCGCAGGTGCCAGAATTGGCGGTGCCGTCATTACAAGATTTCTGGCAACCTGAAGCAAACTGTACTGCATTGTAGCCCAGGGGAATTGCAGCCGTGGAGAGCAGTTTGCATGCTGCGGCAATACGTCGTACTTGGCGGAGTGCTTTCCACTTTGATGGCCCACGAGGTCGAATCAGGACTCTGAAGATCACAGAATTCGCAAAACCACGAAATTGGCAGCGATTTTAGGACGCATCGCCGAGTCACGGGGCGTTTCGCGTGGATCGAAAGCTAGACTCATTTTCGGTGGCACTTGCCGCCATGCAGATTCTATAAAAATTACAGCACTTCTGTCAGCTGCGTTCCTGAAGCGAAATTTAACGATAACTTTGCATCGTAAAATCCCACCTCGGTTGGACGCTCGGTATCCGCAGCCAAATTGTGGCGATGCCTTTTCACCTTTTGAGAATTGAAATGCCTAAAGTCTTCAAGTTTCTCGGACTTCTCCTGTGCCTTAGCACTAGCACGCTCTGCTGGGCTCAGTCTGACCCTACGAACACCTTGCCCGATGTTGGCATCCTCTTTCAGCCGCCTTCTGAGCTCGCGATAGAAAACGCGACTTTGGTGGACGTGAATCGCCGAGTCGAGAAGGCCACGCTGTGGATCAAGGATGGACGGATCAAGGCGATAGGTAGCAACCTTCAGGTTCCCGCCTCCGTTGAGAAGATTGACTTCGGCGGCGACTATGTTTATCCAGCTTTCATTGATGCTTTGGTCGAGGTTGAAACTGGAGAAATTCCCAGCGGTGGTGCCCACTGGAATTCAAATGTGACCCCGCAGCGCGATGTTTCCGAAGTGATCAACTTGGATGCTTCCCAAATGAGAAAACTTCGAGAGGCAGGAGTCGGCATTGTGCTTGCCGCGCCCAATAACGGTTTGCTCAAAGGGCAAAGTTCTGTTCTGAAGACAATCGGTGATTCGGTGGGAGAAGCATTGCTGCGAAAGCAAGTTTTCCAGCATGCACGCATGTATCCCGAACGCCGATCCAGCGAATACCCCAACAGCCCTATGGGTGCTGTAGCATTATTGCGGCAGTGTTTCTCGGATGCAATTTGGTATCAGAAAGCCAAGCAAGCCGCCAAAGCACAGCCAAGTCTCCCTGCTCCGCAATATGATGCCGCACTCGAGGCACTGCAAGCGACATTGGTTGGCGAAAAGGCCGTGGTGATTGATGGTACCAATGAATTGTACGCATTGCGAGCTGATCGAATGGCCCGAGAATTCGGCTTGCCCTTGGTCATCCGTGGTTCCGGCCGAGAGTATCGCCGAATAGATGCAATTGCAGCAATGGGGCGAACGATCATTGTTCCTGTTAACTTTCCCGATGCACCAGAGCTGCAGACCGAACAGCAAGTAGCGGATGCAACTTTGCAAGAATTGATGCATTGGAAACTCGCCCTCGAAAATCCTTCTCGACTGGCTGATGCGGGCGTGGAATTTGTTTTGACCGCCGATGGATTGGAAGAACCCAACGAGTTTTTGAAAGGCATTCAAAAAGCCGTAGCAGCTGGCCTAGATGCCAAAACTGCTTTAGCGGCGGTAACCAGCAAACCTGCTCAACTCCTTGGCGTTAGCAATATCGTCGGCGACCTTTCACGCGGTAAAATGGCGAATCTCATTCGAGTCGATGGTGAACTGTTTGCGGCCGAAACGAAGATTAAGGAAAGTTGGGTCGAAGGCATACGTTTTGAACTGGAGAACTCTGACTCCCAGGTATTAGCTGGTGTTTGGGATTTTGAGTGGAAGGCTAGTTCGGATCTGCCAAAGCTTGAGGTGCAAATCACTGGGACGAAAGAAGAGCCCGAAGTTGCACTGGGGATTGCAGGTGCTTTTGCCTTGGGGAATTCTGGAGAAGAGGGCGACGTCGAGGATGGCCCCAAGACAGGAGAAGCAGGTAACAGCCTAAATCATGCAAAACTGAAAGATGTACGCGCAACTGAGTTTGGACTGACTGGCACTCTGAACATTTCCGAGTTGTTTGATGATAAAACCGGCATTGCCTTTCTTACGATAACGGCGATTGAGAGGAATGGTGCAGTTCGATTGGACGGCTCGATTACTTGGCCGAACGGCATTCAGAGTACTTTTCAGTGCCTAGCGCTAGACGCGACAACAAGTGGTGCAGAAGAATCTTCCGAGAAGTCTGAGCCAGACGGCGAGGAACTGAAGCCGGAAGATTCGCAAGCGTTAGTGGTCGAAGTGAATTACCCGCTCGGCGCCAACGGACGTACTGCAATGCCTTCGCAACCAGACGTGGTTCTGTTTCAGGGAGCGACCATTTGGACATGCGGCCCGAAAGGGAAGGTTTTGGGTGACCTGCTTGTCAAAAACGGCAAGGTAGCTTCAGTAGGAGAGAAGATTGCAGTGCCAGAAAATGCCTTGGTCGTGGAAGCCAAAGGGATGCACATCACTCCGGGAATCATCGATTGCCACTCCCACATGGCAACTGACGGAGGCGTCAATGAATCCGGGCAGACGGTGACGGCCGAAGTTCGAATTGGTGACTTCATCGATCCTAACGATATCAATATTTATCGGCAACTAGCTGGCGGCGTTACCACTTCCAATATTCTGCACGGATCGGCCAACCCAATTGGCGGCCAGAACCAAGTCATCAAGTTGCGTTGGGGAGCCTTGGACGAAGAAATGAAAATGTCCAATGCTCCTGGCGGAATCAAATTCGCGTTGGGCGAGAACGTAAAG